>NZ_JAALLT010000004.1:0-300000 GCF_011059145.1 Halalkalibaculum roseum
CCAAAGAACTACAATCGTATTTTCACGGAGGCCCAATTCTTCAAGTTTATCCATCAGTTTACCTACCTGGGTATCAATGTAGGATACGGCTGCCATATACCCGTGGATCAATTCTTTTTGTTTTGATTCAGCCAGGTGTAGACTGTCATCTAAGGCAGGTCGGATATCAGAATAACTGCGCAGCTCCCCAAAATTGTGATATGCTATTTTGGGACCATTCACGGACTTCTTTTGCCATGAACTCAGCTCAATATTTTCGCGATCATACAAGTCCCAGTATTTTTTGGGAGCAATAAACGGCAAATGAGGTTTTTTAAAACCAACCGCCAGGAAGAATGGTTTTTCTTCAGCAGATAGTTCATCTAACAAGGCCATTCCCCGTTTTGCATGTAATCCATCCAGGTATGCATCATCCGACACATCAAGCATTTCGGTGGACGGTTTTATACGATCTAAGGCATAACTTTTTTGCTTTCTCTTTTTATGAATTCCTTTTTGAGCAGCAGCTTCCATATAGTGTGAAGCCCTGGCCTTCGTCTCTGCTGACTGATAATGCACAAAAGGGTCTCCGTACTCTCCCGGATAATCGGGCATATTACTGTTGAACGGTATGGACCAAGATCTCCTGTCATATCCGTTACCAACCGTACTGCGATCAAAAACTTTTCCGACACCGGTCGTGATGTAGCCCTGTTTCTTAAAATATTGTGGAAGGGTCACTACGTCCGGATTGTGTTCCCTGATCTGCACATGAAGTCTCCACACTTTAGTCTGATCGGGTCTAAGCCCTGTCAACAGACTGGCTCGTGATGGGCCACATACTGCCTCCTGGGTATGATTATTTAAAAAGGTCACCCCTTCTTCTGCAAGCCTATCCATTTGAGGTGTTTGGATTTGCTCATTCCCGTAAGCCCCTATCAACGGTTTTAAATCATCTACCGCTATAAATAAAATATTCGGTGGATCATCCGTAGCAGCTTGCATTGCTGACAAAGAGCCTGATCCAGCCAAAAAGAGCCCGACAATAAAAATGATGAACTTGCTAATGGCATTATCCATGACCAAAGTCATTTGTTTTTTAATCCTATATTTCATTCAGTCTTATTCCCAAAATCAGTATCTGTAATCATGCGATACTCCTCTAAGGATTTATCATCTTTGTAGGTTTCTTGCAGTCCATTGAGTCTCTGTTTTAACTCCTCAATCTTATCCTGATATTGAGGCTCATTTATCAGGTTTTTGAGTTCGTCTGGATCTTTTTCTAAGTCATAAAACTCCCACTCGTCGATGCTATAGTAAAAGTGAGCCAGCTTATAGCGCTGTGTCCTAATGCCATAATGTGGCTGGACGTGATGCCAAAACGGCCACTCGTAATAGTGGTAATACATGGATTGTCGCCAATCTTCCGGGGTATTACCCATAGCATTTGAAGCAAAACTTCGTCCCTGTACTTCATCCGGTGTAGATATACCGGCAAAATCCAACAGGGTTGGGGCGAAATCAATATTGGTTATGATATCGTTGTTTTCGGTACCTGCTTTCAATTTTTCCGGATATCGTACCAAAAATGGCATACGCAGCGATTCCTCGTAAATGAATCGTTTGTCAAAAAAGCCATGATCACCCAGGTAAAACCCTTGGTCGGATGTATAAACGACGATGGTGTTATCGGTCAATCCCTGCTTATCCAGGTAATCCAATACACGCCCTACATTGTCATCAACTGATTTTACCGTGGCAAGATAATCTTTAATGTAGCGCTGGTATTTCCACTTTTTTGCCTCCTCATCCGACATGTCGGGATTTGGTTTTACCACTTCACCAGGCTCATTACCATACCAGAGCCAATCTCTTAACGCTTGCCCTTCCAGTGAATCAGGGGGATCCATCTTCATATCCTTGCGGTTGAGGTAATGCATGGTCATCCAGGTATCACCCGCTGTATTCTCTCTGCCTTCATAATCATCATTAAAAGTATCCGGATAGGGCATCTCAATATCCTCCCACAGGTCTTCGTATTTTTTGTCCGGTTCCCAAGCTCTATGAGGGGCCTTATATTGTAGTAACATCATAAATGGCTGATCCTCATTACGCTGCTCTTGCAACCATTCAAGTGCAAAATCGGTACTTAGATTCGTTGCATAGCCCTGTTCTTTTATTTCTTTACCATTCTCGTTGTATAACGGATCCCAATAAAAACCCTGTTGGCCGGCACCTTCATGGTATTTGAAGTTATCAAACCCTTTGGGCTCGGATCCCAAATGCCACTTGCCAAACAATGCTGTTTGGTACCCCCCATTTTGAAATTCCTGGGGAAAAGTCCATTGTGATGCATCAAACTTACCACCGCTCTGATTCTTATAATAGCCATGCAGGTTGGCGTATTTACCCGTTAAAATACTGGCACGACTTGGCCCGCAAATAGCATTGGTTGCAAATACATTATTGAATTTTACCCCCTCCTTCGCCAGTCTATCAATATTAGGAGTTGGAGCCAAGTCATCATAAATGCCGCCATATGCTGAAATTGCGTGAGCGGCATGGTCATCAGCCATTATGTAGATGATATTCGGACGGTCAGTAGTTGAACCATTGTCTTCCTGGCTGGTGCAGGAGTACAGCAAAAATAACGCTAAGAACAGGATTACATTTTTTCTCAAATTCATCAGATTCAGTGAATTATTTATTTAGTGTTAAAAGTTTTTTGTATGAGATCCTCATCTCGGGATGATCCTCCTACCATCAGGCTAAACTCACCCGGTTCAACGACGTAGTTCAAATTTCGATCAAATAATCCCAGATCATCATAGGAAATGGTGAATGTCACCGTCTTGGCTTCGCCCTTTTCCAAGGTCAACCGTTGATACCCTTTCAATTCTTTAACAGGTTGCGTTACCGAAGCATATTTATCTTGGATGTAAAGCTGCGCTATTTCTTGGCCCTTCCGGTTTCCAGTATTGGTAATATCCACCGAAACCTCCAGGGTATCTCCTTTCTCCAGAGTAGCATCAGCGATTGATAGATCACTGTATTCAAAAGTGGTATAACTCAGTCCATAGCCAAAATGGAATAGTGGTCCTGTTTCGTCCAGCACATAATGGTGAAAATACTGTGACGGTTTATGGTTATACACTTGCATGATTTGCCCCACATTTCTGGGAAACGTAATTGGAAGCTTCCCACTAGGATTCACTTCACCAAATAAAATTTCTGCTAATGCCTGCCCTCCCTTCGCTCCGGGTTCCCAAGCCTCGATCAAGGCCGGCACATTTTCCGAAATCCATTCTACTCCTAGCGGACGACCGTTGACCAAGACTACAACCACTGGCTTGCCGGATTTTTTCAATTCTTTGATATACCTAAGTTGATCACCATGTAATTTTACGGTAGAGGCATCACGGTTTTCCCCACTGGTTTTCCATCGGTACTGGTAGCGCAGAGAATTTTCTCCAACCACCGCTACCGTGAGATCAGCTTTGGCAGCTTTTTGCCGAGCTTCTTCAAATTTGTTTTCGCTCAGTTTAGATTTGATATGTCCATATTCCAGGAACTCAACATTAGCTTCAGGAACTACTTTACGAATGCCTTCAAAAACAGTGGTGATGTTATCTTCAGGTTGTTCCAACACCCAGTCTCCCAGTATGCTCTGGTTATTAGCATTGGGGCCCGTTACCAGTATGTTATCATACTTATTCTTACCCAAGGGAAGGAGTCCATCATTCTTAAGTAAGACGATTGACTCGTGGGCGGCCTCAAGAGCTGTTTCTTGATGCTGGTCGGTAAATATTGCATTCTCAAATTGATCCTCATCTACGAAAGGATCTTCAAACAGCCCCAACCGAAATTTTGCTTCTAATATTCGTCTGGCCGACTTATTAATCCGTTCTTCAGAAATTACGCCCTCTTCCACCAGCTCAACAACTTTTGGAGTGAATCCCGGACCATGCATATGCATATCCATGCCCGCTTCTATAGTCTGGCGAAAAGCATCTTTATACGTTGGCGCAACCCGGTGTAAATCTTTAAGTCGTTCAATATCCATCCAGTCACTAACCACGAAACCATTAAAACCATACTCCTCACGAAATAAATTTTCCAGCAACCATTTATTCGCATGTGCCGGTACACCGTTGATCTCGTTATGAGAAGCCATTGCGGTATATACACCCGCTTCAATTGCAGCCTTAAAAGGCGGCAGAAATACTTCGCGAAGGGAGTGATCCGATATATCGGCAGGTGCTGCATTTAAACCATTGACAGATTCACCGCCACCAATTGCATGCTTAGCATTCGCAATCACGTTATCAGTGAAATCAGAATCTGTACCTTGAAGTCCTTGAATTAACTTCACTCCAAAATCTGATACCAGTTTCGGATCTTCACCAAAGGTTTCGCCAACTCTCCCCCATCGTGGATCTCGAGCTACTTCGATGTTAGGAGAAAATGTCCACTGAGCTCCCATGGCACGCATCTCTTTTGCAGTCTGCCGGCCAATCGTTTTAACAAGAGTCGTATCCCAAGTACTGGCTAAACTTATAGGTGAAGGATATACCGTGGCGCCACGATTCAAGCCATTGCCGTGAATTGCATCTATCCCTATCAACAAAGGTATCTGTAAACGGCTTTCCTGAGCTAACTCCTGCAGATGATTGGCTTCTTCTATTGTTGTAACATGAAGAAAGGATCCGATCTTACCCTCTCTAACCATTTGGGCTACTTCACTGGAATGTAGATTTTCATAAAAACCCTGAGCATCGTTATTTGCCAGCTCTTCAGCCGACAAATTTTGCTCTGCTTTTTTCATATGCTCAAGGCCTACAAATTGAGCCATTTGAGCAACTTTTTCTTCCAGAGTCATTT
The DNA here is from genome assembly GCF_011059145.1 of Halalkalibaculum roseum. Taxonomy (NCBI): domain Bacteria; kingdom Pseudomonadati; phylum Balneolota; class Balneolia; order Balneolales; family Balneolaceae; genus Halalkalibaculum; species Halalkalibaculum roseum. Next base: position 4,861 of record NZ_JAALLT010000004.1, read on the forward strand.
TATTTAAAAGGTTATCAACACGATCCTCTATCGGTAATTTTGGGTTAGTATAATCCCTATTCTGTGTAGTACAACTTGCACACAAAAAAAGGGTCAAAATTAAAATTATGTACCTATCCAGAGAGTTCAATTGTTTACTAAACTTGATTTTGAATGACCAATTTTCAGATACCGATGAACACAGTAAGCTATAGTTGTTGAATAAATGGAGTACGTCAATATGAGCTTTAAAAAAAGCAGGGCCATCTCAGGCCCTGCATAAAGCCCTAAGGGGTAACTATATTCGAGCTTTTTAGGATACTTACTGGTTTGAATTAATAACCAGGGTTTTGATCAGAAGGTGTAATAGCCGGATTTGCATTTATTTCGTTTGCAGGAATAGGGAACAGCATATTTTTTTCGCTTTCAGGGAAAACAAAATCCAGATCAGTGTTATTTGGATTGTTATTATGTTTCCTTATTACGTTTTCCAGGAAGTAATCGTAACCCCTCCGTCGCACATCAAACCAGGTTTGTGCCTCCCCGATTAACTCAAAGACTCGCTCCTGCATGATTCTTTCACGAAATTCATCTTGAGTCATTCCCGACCAATCAGCTGGATCCGGTGAATCGGAAACTCCGTCACCGTCAATATCTCGAGCTCTGGCTAATACTTGATTTACATATTGGTAGGCATTTGAAGGCCCGTTCAATTCATTTTCAATTTCTGCCAGGAGTAACAAGTGGTCAGCATATCGAAGATAAGGTAAGTTAATATTTACAAGCTTAGAATTTGATATACCGGGCACATGCCATTTTTGTAAACCGGGCCATCCTCTTTTATCTCTGTTATTTACCGGATATAAATCTAATTCCTTGGGACCTTTGTTTCGATATTTAATGTAAGATGAATCAGCATAGCTAATACCCATCCTAGGATCCTCAGGATACATTTGAATATGAGTATCGTAAACCTCCTTATTGATCTTTACGCGTTCCCTGGTATTGGTATTTGGATAGTAACGTCTTAGCATTGTTTCCAATACCATTCGTAATGAAATTTCCCTATTCAATTGAATCTCAAAAATACTTTCAACCGAATTTTCTTTCATGGGGTGCCAGAGTTCACTATAACTACTCACCAAATCATACGGTCCTTCATTGTAAACCGTAATGGCATTATCATATGCATCCTGCCAATATTGGGAACTATTGTCATTTCCTGCCATCGTCACGTAAACTTTTGCAAGCAGAGCGTGTGCTGCATATTTGTTAGGACGACCTGTACGTTGCTCTGAAGGATCATGCATCAGTGACTTAGCATTTTCCAAATCCGATATAATGGCGTTATATACTTCTTCAACCGGTGTTCTAGGTATGGCTAAGGTTTCTGTCGTTGTTGGCTCAAGAGTTAAAGGTACTGCACCCCACATCCTTACCAGGTTGAAATAGGTTACCGCTCTTAAAAAGTATACTTCTCCTAAAATTGGATCCTTTTCAGATGGATCGAGATTTGACTCATTAAGGTTTTTAATAACGTCGTTTGCCCGATTTATCATGCGGTACATATCAGACCACATTTTACCAAGGAACTTGCCGTTAGGTAAAGGATTTAGTTGATATAAATCTTTACTTGCACCGTGATCCCCATAAAACTTCCCCGAATGCATCATTAATACTATAGGATAACTCCTAGTGGAGTAATGGTACCCTATCATAGCACCATAGACACCTGTTAATGCTGCCTGTGCGCCTTCTTCACTAGAATAAAGGTTTGTTTCATTCAGAAAAGTACTCGGATTTTCAGTTATCATATCCGTGCACGAAGGAGCCGTTAGAATTATTATGGCTATAAAAATTGATGTAATTGAGCGTTTCATGATAATCAAATCTCTAAAATTAGAATTTTAGGTTGACGCCAAAAATTATGGACTTCATTTTCGGGTATGTGTTGTAATCAACACCAATTCTGGTACCGTCCCAAGGGAAAGCATTTACCTCTGGATCCCAGCCACTGTAGTCCGTTATTGTTACCAGGTTATTACCAGTTGTATAGACATTTAGACCCCGAAGAAAACTGATTTTTGATACAGGAACATTGTAGGAAAGGGTTACATTAGATAGTCTAATAAAACTGCCATCTTCTACGATAAAATCAGGAAAGTCGCCACGGTAGGTATAACCAATACGTGGATAAGCACCGTCTTGATTATCGGGTCGCCATGCATCATAATATGCTTCCGAACGAATATTCTCTGCATTACCCTCTGCATAGGCTTCCCTGAGTAAGTTACCATTGGCAATATCAAAGTTTTGGATAGCATCGATATAAAAATCGAGGCTAATATTCTTGTAGGTAATTGAAGAATTGATACCAAATGAGTAATCAGGATTCGGATCTCCGATTATTGTTTTGTCATTTGGGTCTATGTTACCATCTCCATTTCTATCAATATATTTTATATCACCAGCCTGTGCTGTAATTCCTTGGTAAGTGGGTGCATTTTGAGCTTCCTCTTGAGTCTGTATTATACCATCAGTTTGATACCCCCAGAATACTCCAACCGGTTGTCCAACTGCAAATATGTTTGCAGGTGTTTTAAAATAACTACCACCAGAAACTTCACTGCCTAAAAATGCTTCGAGTTCTCTACCACCGAAATCACCTGTTGATAAACCTAAATCCAGGATTTCATTCCGATTAAAAGAAATGTTACCACCAACGTTAATTGTAAAATCTTTTTTCTGAATTACATTACCATTGAGCGCTAACTCTACACCTTTATTTGCGATGGAACCTCGATTTACAAAAAAGTTGTCAAATCCACTTGAAGGACCTAAGCTAATACGTTGTAAAAGGTCTTTGGTCTCTTTGTAATAGATATCAAGACTACCATTCAACTGATTATTCCAGAATCCGAAATCTATACCCGCATTATACTGCGTTGTAGTTTCCCAGGTAAGATCTTCATTTGCCAGTGAACTTAGAGCAGCTCCCGCTTCAAGACTGTTTGATGCATCCGGATAGGGTGCATAATTGTACGGTGTCAACGTTTGATAGGGCTGTAATGACTGACTGCCTGTAATACCCCAACCTGCCCTAATTTTTAATTCGGAAAATAAATCGAGGTCTTTGATAAACTGCTCGTTACCAGCTCGCCATGCAACCGCAAAAGAAGGGAAAAAGCCCCACTTATTTCCTTCTGTGAATTTACTGGATCCGTCAGCTCTTAGTGATGCTGTGACTAAATAATTGTTATAAAGACGATAATTCAAACGGGCCAGTCCAGATAGAACAGAGATTCTTCTATTTTCCTTCTCGTATGGGAATACACTATTAGCAAAACCAATACCATCTGCCCGCAAAGCTTCAGAGAAGAAATCATGTCCTTCAACAGATGCATCTTTTTTAATTCTACGATCAAAAGTTCCAACTAAAGTGGCTCTTAAGTTATGGTTTTCACCCAGATCTCCATTGAATCGAAGAATACTGTCAATATTATAGCCAAAGTAATCAAGAGTAGAATTCGCGGCTAAACCATTTACTTCTTCACCAACAAAGAGTTCGGTTCCATACCAGGTTTTTCTCGTTTTATTTCTAACTGTTCCACCTAAGCGTAAGATGTAGTTAAAGTTACTACTTATGTCATAGTTTGCTTTAAGCCCTCCAATAAAACGTGTTTCCTCAGAGAGGTCATCATACCCTTGCAGCCATGCTCTTGGTCCTTCTAATTCAAGGTCATATTCCTGATCCTCTTGAAAGTTATCTAACAACGGTGCTTTTCCTAACATCTGGCGTATGATACTGAAACGTGTACCACCTCCGGCATTTGAGCCCTGGGTCTGGTCATTTTTTCTGAACATACCCGTTAACCGAGTACTTATCTGTAAATTGTCACCCACATCTCGGTCAAGGTTTAGACGAAAGTCCCCCTGTTGTAAACCCGTATTCTCAACGATTCCTTCTTGTTTGTTATAACCAGCTGCAAAAAAGTAATTAGTTTTCTCAAGAGCACCAGTAATGCTAATTCTATGTTGTTGACTTACTGATGTCCTAAGAATGTCATCCTGCCAATTAATTGGTGTTGCAACAGGAGCTAAAGAATCAGCACCTCCATCCCTGTCATAGGGTTGAATATTACCATCATCTCTGATGTAATATGCATCACCAAAACCTTGCAATTGGTTATACTCATTTTGATATCTGGCATACCCTAAGGGGTCAAGCATTGGCATATCATTTGATACGCGACCTAACTCAGTAGATCCATTATATTCAACATTTGTTCTACCCTGTTGCCCTGTTTTAGTGGTAATTAAGACAACTCCATTAGCTCCCCTTGATCCATAAATTGCTGTAGCTGAAGCATCCTTTAATATTTGAATATCCTTAATATCATTTGGATTTATCCCAGTGAGTGCATCTTGGGGTGCTTGTTCCGTGCCAAATTCACCAGTACCACTCTTCATTTGGTCAGTTGATGAATTCATAATAACACCATCAACTACATATAGAGGCTGATTGTCCCCACGCAATGAACTAACACCCCGAATATTTACATCAACAGTACTACCAGGTTGACCACTTGTAGTTTTTACTACAACTCCAGCTGCTTTTCCTTGCAAAAGAGATGATACGCTATTATGCCGGTTGGCTTCATTTTGATTTACTGATACAGAACTAACTGATCCGGTAACATCAGATCTAGTACTACTCCCATAGCCAACTACTACTAGTTCTTCACCACTTAAAGTCTGTTGTTGTAATGAAACATCCACTTGAGATCTACCTTCAATAGGTACCTCAAGTTTTTGATATCCTATATATGAAAACACCAAGGTATCTTGAGGTGAAGAAGTTTCTAATGAATACCTGCCTTCCAGATTTGTTGCTACTCCGTTTGTTGTACCTTTTACAACTACATTAACTCCAATTAGTGCTTCTCCACTTTCTGCATCAGTTACTATACCATCAACACGATGGATTATTGGTGTTTCACTAGTAAACCTCTCGTCATTTTTACTAAAAATGGCATAAGTCTTAGGATTGAGATTTTTAAACTCAATTCCTTGCCCAGTGAATAAGGTACTTAGAGCTTGATCAACTTTTGGAGGTAACTCATAAGGTCTCGTCACTTTTTTATCAGTTATAACGTCAGTATGGTAAAGAAATACGACCTTATATTGCTTTTCAAAAATTTTAAGAGCTTCTGTAAAAGTCATCCCTCGTTCAATTTGCACTTTCTGATGACTTTGTTGCTCTACCTTCATCAAAGAACTCAATCTTTGAGCTTCTGTAGGACTATTCCATAAAATTAGTCCAAGAATAACCAGGCAAACTTTAAAGATTCGTTCCTTTAGGAAATTCATAATTGAGTAGTTTTATCTATTAACAGTATAGTTTTCCGTATGTATTATCATTCAGCAGGGGATCCTATATAAATGATATTACTATCCGGTAGTTGGTAAACAGGGGTTTTAATTACATCTGAAATTGATCTGACTAATTCTTCTAGAGATCTATAATAAACTGCACCTTCGAGTGTCAGATTCGATAATTCAGGATTTGTGATTTTAACTTTTACACCAAATTGTGCTTCAATATTTTCAGAAACCTCCTTGATATTTGTTTTGTTAAAACGCATAAAACCGGTCGCCCATGAGGTAAATAGTGTCGGATTCACTTCATTTCTCTTGGTAAGATTGTTTGAGTTAAATTCTATGAGCTCTCCCTTATTGATTAGAATCCTTCCATCATTTTCACTTCTTTCTTCTGGTTTAATCTCAACTGTTCCTTCCTGTATTATGACCCTAGTATGCTTTTTCTCGACATTTACCATGAATTGGGTACCAATATCTTGAATTTGTCCATTAGGAGTATTTACAGTAAATCGAGTTAGTTTCTGGGGAATTTTCTTTCCAGATTCAAAAAATGCTGAGCCGCTTAGAGTAACATCAATAGTCTTGCTCCCTGATGGGGTTTCTTTATAACGAAGTCTAGAATTGCTATTCAGTGTTATTTTAGAGCCGTCGCTAAATCTTAGGGTTTTGACCTCGTTATCTGCTGTTATAATACTTTTAACAACACTTACTTGCTCCAAATTAGGCTCAGAAGGGGTTACATCTTTTTGCAAGAAAATACCGGCAACAACTACACTAATGATTAATAGAATCGCGGCAGCTCTTATTAACCACACGTTATTATTCGAGTTGCCGGTGATGTAAGATTGGGTTTCCGCTCTATCGATCGTAGTATCTAGCGAGAGTTCTTTCCATTTTTGTTCGATATTAGGAAGGCTCGGATCATCAAACTCAAATCCATATATTTCGACAATCGCCTTTTTTGCCTTTCTTCGATTATTTTCACTTTTCTCTATCCAATAAGACCACTCAATCATTTCCTTATCATCTGCCTCTCCCCGCACCATTCTTCTAAATGAGTGGTTCTTAATTAGCTCTTCAACTTTATAGTCTTGATTCTTCACTTTTAGAATTCTTTCTAGCTTTTTAAATATTATTTCAAAGTTCCCGCAAAAAAGTTGCGTCACTATAGGAGAGGGGTGAAAGCTTATTGCGTACTCAATTTTTTTTAAAAAAATCTAGAATGGAAGGAATTATGTAAAAAAATAAGCCCGGACGGCGCCTAAGGCAGCTTGAAACACTATTTGAAAGGAAAGCATGAAGCTTAATAGATTGGCAAATTTATAGATCCAAAGATTATATCAGAGTAATTCTTTACAATATCACAAGTAGTTTTAATTCAAGTTGCGAAAATAATATTTGAAAAAATAAATAATAGAGAAATGATATTACGTGAGGCTTTTTCGGTTAAAAATAACCTTAGTTTCTTCATAGCTCTATAAACATGATTCCTAATTGATTGGCGTTTAATATCTAACACATTTGCTATCTCTGAATAACTTAATCCGTTATAGAAGTGTAAAAAAAGAATCTCCTTTTGACGCTCGGGTAATTGATTCAAAGCTTGTGCAAGTTCCTCTTTCTGCTGGTTGATTTGCTCATTTTTAATAATGATATCCTGTTTACAGAACTTGATTTTGGGTTTATGCCTGAGTAACCTCAGTTTTTTACTTCTGTTCTTCTTTTTACTGATTTGTTTAAGAACTTTTCTTCTGAGTGAAACGAAAAGGTATACATGTGGGGATTCTACATGATGCAAATCTTCTCTTCTATCCCAAATATTTTCAAATAACTCCTGAATACAATCTTCAACTATTCTAGGATTGTTTGATATCTTAATACCGTATCCGTAGAGCTTTGGATAATATTTTGTGAAAATTTTTTTAAAAAGGTGGGTATCACCAGCTACAAATTTGTTCCAATAATCATTATTAGTATTAGAACTCATAAGAATTTATTGCCGCTATTTAGAAAAGTCCTTCTGATATTTCTGCATTCAATCTATAATTAATTAAACCACAAGCAAATTGTAATTATCTAAAACAGAAATAAATGATCAATTAATATAATATTTTAAGTAAAGATTTGCTTTGTAAGTCAGGAAATATCTTCACTGATGAAACAAGAAGTTGGTACATTAGTGGGTACACATAATCCGATAAACAGTCTAATTGAACTATTAACCCAATTATGAAGTACACTCATAATCTATTTATTCTTATCACTTCCAAATAACATCTCATAAATTTCTAAAGAGGGATGTGGAGGGGGTTCAGTAAGCTCCGCCTCTCCTTCATAGATCTTTCCGGCGAAAGTATCTGGCCCTGGAAAGTAATAATACTCTTCTCGCTCAAAATCCCATTCTACAAATAGGTTTTAGCTGAGTAGATGTCAACCTACCGAGGCAGTTTTGCCGAAGATGGCAATCCAAATATAGAAGGCCTGTCCTACCGGCCATCCGGTAAAGCGGACAAATACCCTGTGATGTTTATAGAGGACAGATTGTCTGTTGAGGAGGTACCAATGCGAGACCAGCTCGAACTTCTAGATAGAATTTTCACGTATAGGTTACATCAGTATCACAACTGCTTAAAAGTTTTAACAATATGCATCATATGCAGATCGAATAATTCTTTATACTGTAACTGCTTACAAAGAAATAATAATTACGATTATGGCTGATAAACCCGATAGAAATGACCCCTGTTATTGCGGAAGCGGAAGAAAATACAAGAACTGCTGTATTGAAAAAGATGATTCTCCTCTGACCTCAAAACTTTGGATGGTAGGTATGGGAATCGTAATTATTCTCGGTATTTGGTTTTTAGCCTCTTCATTAACTGATGATAATAGCAACCGAGATTGTCCTCCCGGGCAGACGTGGTCCCAGGCGCACCAACACTGCCATTGATGCTGTAAATACTAAAGCATTTAACCGACACCCAAAGCCGGTTATGTATCTGATAATACAGGAAGAAGATTGAAGAAGGGAATAATATTATCCTGGTATTGGCTGTTGCGACCAATAACCCAACCAGCTCTCCTATTCAGTATTCATGAGAACAAGGATGCAGTGGATACGATTGGATCAACTATGAAATGACCATTAGTTAAAGGCTTTTATTAACGTGAACTACGATTCTACCTTACCTGAGATGATGGATGCATTGCTTAATATAAGTGAAGTAGTGGCCATAGCAGGAATTAGTATCATTCTTTTTCTGGTATCGTTGCTGCTAAACAAGGCAGCTAAAAAAGAAAAAATACCCCTCTGATTATTATTCTGTTATCTCTAATACCCTTATTTCTTTCATATCAAGCGGGCGTGCAAGGCGAAAGGTGGTGGATTGATTTAACCTTATCTTTATCTAACCTCGCGTTACTTTTAATAGGGCCCGTTCTGTATCAATACGCCTGTAATTTCTTTTTGGGTGATAAACATAGATTCCTTTTAAGTAAAAGAATATATGTTCCTTTCACTTCCGTTCTGTTAATCTTGATTATTGGGTACGCATTTCTTTCAAAGGATCTTTATAGAATAGTATTGGGCGCGACGAGCGTACTTAGTTTTATCTATTTCCTGGTTCATCTTATTCTTGTGATTCGATATCGTTCACGAGCGGAGCAAAAGTTAAAATATTTCTATTCATCTATAGAAGACAAAAGCCTGCACTGGATCAATATTTTTATCATAGGACTATTATTGGTTGTAATTCTCGATTCGATAGCCGGAATCATATTCGTTTCCTCAGGTATTTATGAAGTCTCGGTAATCAATCTTTTATTCCTGCTGGCTCTTACCTGGTATATAGGTTACAATGGGCTAATACAAAGGCCAATTTCCGAAAACCTGCATGATTTTCAGTTACAAAAAGAAACCAATCGTCAAGAACAATCAAGTAATCATACAGAATATGAAGAACTGAAAAAAAGGCTCTTGGCTATCATTGAGGAAAAGAAATTGTATCAGGATGAAGACGTAAGCCTGAGAATTCTTTCTGAGTACATGGACGTGCCAATTAAAAAGGTTTCCCATCTGATTAATCAATATCTGGACACCACGTTCTATAATCTAATGAATACTTATCGCATCGATATGTTCAAAGAAAAAGTGAAAAAGGGAGAGTTGGAACAAAAAACAATTTTAGCTCTGGCACTGGAATCGGGTTTTAATTCAAAGGCGACATTTAACAGGGTGTTTAAACAAAATGAAGGGATGACACCTTCTCAATATGTCTCTGCCTCAGGTTAAGGGGTCTCATAACATGCCATGAGACGATTCGCGAAGTTGTTGCAATTATGTTTGTGCTATCAATTAATCATTTAACTAATACAGTTATGTTTATAGCACAAGCAAAAGAAGGAGACAACAGGTGGTGGAAATACCTGTTCGCCGTTTTAACAATCGTGGCATCATTTCTATTGGGACAAGTACCGCTGCTGCTTTTTTCCTATTACAAAAAGATTAAACTTGGTCTGAGCGACGATCAGTTTTTCGATTATTTAAATTCGCTGAACTATACCGCCCTGGGTATTTCTGAGAATACTTTTTTCCTTCTCATAATGGCCACATTCGTATTTACATTTTGTTCGGTTATTTATTTGGTACCGAAGATTCATAAAAGAACATTTCTCAGCTTTATTACATCTCGCAAAAAGTTTGACTACAACCGGTTTCTAGCAGGCTTATTCACCTGGTTGATAATTGCGATTTGTATCACTTTTCTAGTCCTGGATGCCGATCAATATATGTTCACCTTCGAGTTAAATAAATTTATACCACTAGCTATCATTGCCCTAATTTTGGTCCCGATGCAATCTGCAACAGAAGAGATTGTATACAGGGGATTTATCATGCAGAGCATTTACAGGCTTTTGGAAAGAAAGTGGGTTACCTTAATTATTGTGACCTTATTATTTGCCCTTTCTCACGCCTTTAATCCTGAATTTGAAAATGGTTTTGTTACAATTATACCTGCTTATTTAATATTTAGTTTTACCATAACATATATCACCGTTATTGATGAGGGGCTTGAGATACCCATAGGAATTCATGCCGGAAATAACCTCTTCGTTGCATTGATTTTAAGCGCCAGTGGAGCATCAGTTACAACTCCGTCAATATTTACGACGAGTATCGGCAACTTGATAGACATTTTGCCAATTTTACTGGGCAGTCTTTCCTTAATCAGTTTTATACTGTTTAAGTTTAAATACAAATGGAAATTAGCGCTTTAAATAAAATAACTTTTCCAATCCATTCTCTTTCTGAAAAGGTTACTCCATCATCTTATGATTTTTGCAAGAAACATTTGGATTGAAAGGTGTAAAAACTCCATTTGGGTTCTCCCGATGCACCCAAACATGTCTGTCGTAGTGTTCTTCAAACATATGGGCTTCATCCAGTTCAGTTAACGGATCATCAACCATATGATCAAACTCTACACCTTGAAAAGTAGGCAGCCCTTCATTTCCTGCTGCATGCCAGGCTTTTACAAAGACCAGGTTTTCTACTGCAATAAGTTCCAAAGAACCATCTGCCTGTGGCTCATATAATAGAACAGCGGGTTGAAGAAAATCTGTATGGGTCCCGACCCCATCTACTCTTGGTTCTGTTGCGGTAATTCCAAGCAGGTCCGGCCTGAAATAATGAATGCCCATCCCACCTTCTTCAGCAGGGCGTCCCATCATTATGGCCATTTCGCAAACTTTCATAGGGTCTTCTATATACCCCTCTGCCAATGCTACATTTATATCTTTATATTTGTTGGTCGCTTCTCTGACTTCTTCAAGAGTGGGTTCATTCATTACTAAAGATGAACCATCAGTTCCTTGCGCTAGGGCTGTAGTGGAGATCGGTAATACAATGAGAGCTACAACAACAGACCATAAACAATTACCCATCCTGTTTTTTAAAGTATCCATGTTCGTATGTTATGTTTATTACCTACTCTTTTTCAGGATTTTCGGTGGCTTCCTTCAGAAAAATCTACGTCAAGCTAAATTCTATTTAAAGCTTTAATACGAATGTATGTTTGACGCAAATTATAAGATATCCAATCGCAATTGAGGTAGGTGTAGGGTCTAATAGAGATATGCTGGGTAGTGTGCACGAAAACTACACTATGGTATATTACATACTTTATTTTTAAGATCAAATATGTGTATTCATTACTTAAGAATTTTTTAAACCTAAAAATATAGGTTCACCAATAGTGGGGTAAAATTACATAATGGTTTTAGATGCTTATCATTTAATTTTCCCAAAAAACTTGTCGGGCCAAGACCTATGTAAAAAGCAGAGGGTGTTATTATAAAAATCCTGAAGATCCGGGTTAACCCCTTTTAATAGAAAATGTCCCGAGAAATCATCCTAAGGACATCTCTCGGCAGCCGGGCTGGGCAGCTGCCCCCCATTATTCTTGACTAGTAATTTTACAATACCTCCTGCACGATAGCCGGAAGTGTAAGGCCAGCTTGTTTGAATCGTTGCTAAAAAATGTTGATTGGCTACATCCTCTCTGTGAAAGTGCCGTTCTTGATAAAGAGGGTCTGAGGCCATACGTAGCTTTAGATCACGTACTGAATTGGCCTTTTGCAGACCTTGGTCATGGCGCATTCACCATTGGATTTCGCAGCAAATGGTAAAAGAACCCTCATAATAGCTTTCAAAGCCCCTGGGGTTTACTTAAAGCTGCTAATAAATTAATATTTTATAATATGTTGTACCTAAATTATTATATCACTAAATACGAATGTTCAAGAGAATAAAAGTATCTGCTACTATTGCTATTACTCCTCATCAAAAATCAAATAGGTTGAGGGAATACGCTATGAGGTATATTATTGTATTGTTTTTAGTTCTTTGTCCATTCATCTCGCAGGCACAAGAGGAAGGTCAAGAAGATGTTATTTATGAGGCAGTCTTGTTGACACCGGATCATACCCAGCTTGAAGCATTTCAAGAGGCAATGGCTGAGCATAACCAGACCTTCCATAATGAACAGGGGCCGTACCATTCAAATGTATGGGCTGTTTCTACTGGACCAAACGCCGGGAAAATGATATGGACCATGGGGCCACTAAGTTCTTATGCACAACTTGATAATCGCCCTTCCGGTGAGCATGATGACCATTGGCAAAACGTCGTTATGCCTACTGTTAAAAGTACTGAAACCGTAGAGTATTGGAAGCTCAATCAGGAATGGTCTAATCCTGTAGAAGGAGACTATTCCATGGCTTATGTACGCTTACATACCATCAACAGCAAATATGGTTTCCTGTTTAATGATGCTATGGAAAAACTCAGTGGAACCATTAAAGCACTGGATGAAAATCCGGCTTTTTATACCTATGTCAATGAATTCCAACAAGGAGATATTGGCAGGCATGTAGCTACTATGAGTTTTCATAATAATATGGCATCATTGGATGATGATTGGGATTTTAGAAATACTTTTGAAGAAATTTACAGTAGAGGCGATTGGGACCGATGGACCCGAACCATGGATTTGGTAATGGAAAATCAATATGATGAAATCTGGGTTCTTGTTCCCGAGTTAAGTGGAAGCCAAGAGTAACTACATAGTAGAAAATTAGATAGAAAGCCTGCCTATTAGCGGGCTTTCTTTTTTTTATAAGTATAGTATTGGCTATTAATGAAATATTAATAATTCAAACCTGCGATTGCCCAAATGGGTACCTTTAATATTGCTGATAGTAGGAAGTCAGATTAACTCAGCGTGTTTACTCACTTCTGAGGTCTGCTATAAAACCAGACAGAATCCGGATCTGAGGTATATTTTCTCGGAAATTTTGAGCGGATTTATTGGGCGAGTTGCGTCCATTTCATACGTAAATTATTTGAATATATTCAGCTCTTTTTCAGTTTATAAAATTTATTTTGTAATAATTTTACCATTAGGTGCAACCTCCAATCCAACATATTCACGGATAAATTCCGCGCCTCGAACCGGACTTTGTTTCACGGTTCGATGTGCTGCTTCCATCATCTTGTCCTCTTCTCCCAGAATATGATAGAGCCAAGCTAATTCGGCCGTGGAATACCACGACATGGGCGCCAGCTCATCGGCGAGCTGTGCGTATGGCAAGGCGCGTCGGGCTTTTTGCTCTTTAGTCAGGTCTTTGGGCCACACCGGCAATGGATTCTCTTCGACAAGATCAATAAGGGGATGCTCTATAAAATCACCCCCCCAACTTCATTCCGGAAGCAATAGCGCTTTTTAGCCGTTTTTCGGCCTCATCCAATTTTCCGGCCCTAATGAGTTCTGAAGGAAGCTCAAAATCACCATTTAAAGGATTCATCACATAGGTGGTATCCTTCCAGATCAGATCAAGATGCGCGTTACCCAACCGGCGATCTATGTATACATCCGTGATATCGGTAGCCAGCTGGTGGGTCGAAAGAGGATATAATGCAGTATCAATAAAAGGTTCCTCAGCTCCATCATCGACTTGCAAGTGCAGCTGACCGGAGGCTTCGGTAATTGTTGCCCGGTGAACCGGAGAAATCTGATAGGTGCCTGTATACTTCTCTTTTTCCTCAACATCCAGCTTTATGGTATAGCGAGGCCTGGGCTTATGTTCTTTGACCGCCTTCATTGTTAAATCCAGATTGTTAAAATGTTGACCAGAGGTCATGGGTACCTTGATATCGGGCTCCAGGTAGGTTCTGGGCGTATCGGGCATGCCTTCCTGGTGCATAGTATGGGACAGTAATACCACTATTTTGGAATTGGGCAGCCGCGCCGGCACGGTTTCACCCCAGATGTTGGGATTAAAAGAGCTGTTTTCTCCGGCAAAGATGGTTCTCGTACGGCGCTCCATCTGCATGGCAAAAATTCCACCCGCCGAAGTGGCTTCAGGACTAATAAGCGTGTAAAGTTTGCCTCGCTGGTTAAATTTAGGATGGCTGGCAAATAACTGAATCAGAGGCTCGGCATCCGAGGAGTTACCGCCGCCGTTGGTACGCAAATCTATCACCATCTTGTTGATGGGGTTATGGTCGGCAATGTGCCGGAGGCTGTCGGCCAAATGGTTGAGCGTCCAGTCTTCTGATTCATGGACAATGATATTCAAATCCAGATATAAAATATCGGTCGAATCTCGATAACTTAGTTTATAGTTTGGTTCTGTATTACGTTGTGGCTCGGCGCCGGGAGACCATTGCAGGTCTTCAGAAACCCGGGGCCTTGTAGGCGACCGAGTTGCGAATGAAATATATTCTGCCGAATTAGGCATCAGCGTCTGAACCCGTATCTGTTTTCTCTCCCCTTCAGGAGTTTGAATCTGAATAGGAACTTCCTTGATGTCATCAATAATCCCCAATGCTTTCAGGTGATTTGCCCACCGAAACTGGATAGAATATTCTTCAACGTCGCGCCACATATCCCAGCGGTTGTCGGATGACACATATTTAGATAACGCTTTGTAGACCTCATCTATGGGTGTTTTATTGATTGCCAAAATCTTACTGCCAATCCATTCAGGATTGATGGCCGACATGATGTATACACCATCAGCAAAACGGTAAGGGAATAGAGGGACCGCCCGCCAGCCCAAGGCGCGCTGAGTGGAGCGGACCCGGGTATGTCCGGTACCCAGAGCAGGAAGATTTGCCAGCTCCATGATCGATAGTATGCGCTGGTCACGTGTTTGATCAGGTACCAGCTGTTTAAGCGAATCGACCCTCCGGCTTAGTTCGTCTTCATTAGTTGCCGCCTCATAGTACGGTATACGTTGGCGAATCAAGGAAGCAAGGGTATCGAGGTCTGCCTGCCACTGCTCTACTGACATTGTATCTGGAACATCCTGACCGATCGTGAGTCGCTCGCTGCGGGGTGTTGCACGATGGTAAAACTGCTCTGGGGGAAATGGTAAAGTGTCTGTCTTGGCAGTTGAATAACTTTTGAAATTTGTAGCTTCATCTCCATCCAATAGTTTTAAAGATTTAGCTGAAGTGAAATTGATATTGAATCCTGAAAACAAAAAAATGACGAATACCAATGAAAAGACTAAACTAAAAGAGTTAGACCGCATAACAGAAGTTTAAATACGTGATAATTAAACGCTGAAATAACTCAAGTAGAATAGGTATTCGTAAATTCTGCAGTAGATGTTACGGGAGAAGTGGTTGCTCATATAACGACTCGGCGCTTAAGCGGCAGGCACTAGTTTGTTGAATAGTTTACAAAAGCAGAGTAACCATAAAAGGTGAGGGTGGCAACCTGGTGGGAGGCCTGTCCGCTTGATGCCTTGGTTATGCATTTCTCATTTCTTTATTAGACTATTGATCGACAATGACAGTCCGTTAAATCTAAGCCATAACGGTTTGCCATCTTTCGTTGCCTCAATATGAAGATGTGGCTCAAGTGTATTTCCTGAATTGCCAATTTCGGCCAGAGGTTGACCAATAGTCACGGTGTCTCCCGGTGCCACTTTAATGCTGCCTCGCCTTAGGTGAGCCATTAAGATATCTCCCATGAGACACTTCAGCGTTATGTAGTTGCCTTCTGGATGCTCTGTATCTGGATTTCCGGGAGGGTTATCCTGCAGGTTGTTGCGAACCTTTAAAATTCTTCCTTGGCATGGGCTATAGAGATTCTCTTCAAAGATTTGATAGGCCTTAAGTGCTTGCGGGGCTATTCCGTCTGCTCGATTGCCAAGCGAGTTCAACTTAATTATGTCTATGGCCAGTTTGTTGCTGCCTTGCGCATGAAATGGATTTGTGACTATGCTGGCACCACCTTGGAGCACGTAATAGGTGCCTGATCTGAGCGGGAAGCTTACATCAAGCGATTTCCCTGTGGGGTAGTACGACAGAAAGGCCATGGTATCCAACACGGCAAATAGAAGAAAAACGAATATGGATAAAACCGTGACTTTATCTTTGCGTGTTGGAGAATGAGAACCGACGGACTTCATTCGAAAATACGACCAAACAGCTACCAAAAAGAAAAGGCCAAGAAAAATGTACCGTAAGTAATAACTTGTGAAAGCCCAAGGACCCGTAACAAAAGCGAAGACAATCATGCTTGCACAAGCTAATACTTGCACTGCCCAACTCAGCCAACTCCGATTGTTTATATTTAACAACCAGATTAGAGCGATTCCCGAAAGGAGTAGCGGGTACATCGCGAACAATATGGGAAGACTCTCACTCATACTTCTAATTCAGAAATGTATAACAGCCCGGCGCTTAAGCGGCAGGCGCCGGAAATTTTTAATTATCTACAAAAAAGGTTAGGAAAAAAAAGAAAACGGGTAAGATTCGGCTAGACCTGTCCGCTTGAAGCGCTGGTTATACGCTGCCGTCACTACCATCTCGAATTAACTCATTTATTGTTACAAATTTATATCCTTTCTGTTTTAAGTTTTCAATAATTATCGGAAGTGATTTACGACTTTCTTCACGACTCTCATACATTACATGCAACAGAATTATTGACCCTGGTTTAACTTTTTGTTCAACATGAGTTGCAATTTTTTGTGCATTGTCTCTGACATCAGCAAAAGATTCTGGTTCAATATTCCAGGTAACACTTACTTTATTTTTTTGAGAGAGAATCCACGGAAGAAGGAATAGCTTTTTACAGTAAGGAGGGCGAAAATATATCTCTCCCTGATACCCTGCATTTCTGATGGACTGATCTGTACGTTCGATTTCATTTTCGTGGAAGTGATAACTTTTAAGGACCATCTGTTGATGAGAATATGAGTGATTTCCCAATTGATGGCCAGCTCGTACAATTTTTTGGGCTTCCTGAATATTATTTTCAGTTTCCTTTCCGGTCACAAAAAAAGTTGCTGGGACATCATATTTTTCCAAAATTGCCAATACTGCATCTGTGTATTGGGGAGTAGGACCGTCATCAAAAGTTAAAGCAATCAGAGAATCTGCATTTTCAACATGGGAAATTAGCTGACCGGAAATCTGGAAATTCCGAGATTTGCTCATATGCCAAAGCCCCCACAGACTGGCAAATAAGAATATAAAGACTACGGAAATTTTTTTCATTGGGTCAATTCTAGCAAAGATTTAAGGCGTATAACTTAATATTGAGTGGATCATGGATATTATCTGGATTCCAGATAATGTTCTAAAACCTCATTCTAGCAATTTAAAGGAAGATATTCCAGATAATATCAAATCTGCATTCTAGGCACTCTCCAAATTAAGCTGCCAAAGCTGCTTAAGCTATTAGTGCCGCTAAGGCTGCTAAAATATGTTGATACCGGACAGTTACTGTTATTTTAACTATCCTTATTTTGAACTCAGGTTATAACAAGAACTAAAAAACGCTCTTTGAAGTAGTTAGAACACTTTCACCAAATAGTTAAATCGCAACCAGCAGCGCTGTTCCATACATGATTGCAATTCCCAGGACAAAGCCGGTGAGATTGGAAACGGTAAACCAGCTCTTGGTTTCAGTGTTTTTATAGAGATATGTTCCTACTTCTACGATTACCTGCAAGATGGCTCCTGCACCGATGGCTAACAGGACGGCAGTCCAGTGCGGGGAGTAGGCAAAGGCACCTATGAGTGTCCCGAAAGCTGCGGGAAGACCGGCCAGTAACGTTAAAAAGACGAACGTACGGAACTTTGTTTTTCTATTCAAAAGCGGAGCTGCGATACCGATGCCTTCGGTTAGATTGTGCAGGGTAAATCCGACAACCAGGAAAGAACCCAGCGCGGCTTCACCGGAGGCCATGGCGGCACCGACGGCCAGACCTTCACCTAAGTTGTGAAACCCGATTCCAAGGGCAAGGTAGGTAGAAAGAGAGAGTCCTTCAGGTGCTTTTCCGCCCCGTCGGCCCAGTGCAAAAATGATGAGAAAAGCAACGCCCGCGGTCACCCATACCAGCAGGTTGCCATTGAAAACCCCAGCTACCTGTTGTGACATTTCAAATCCTTCCTGCAGGGTGTCGATCAGTAAATAGAACAGAAGTCCGATAGTAAGGGTAAGCAGAAAATTAATTCCTGTTGAACCCAAGGTCCTCAGGTAGGGATAAAAAAGCAGCCCCAGGGCCACCGGAATGACACCTATGTAGATGCCCAGTAAGATGTAGGCTGCAATTCGCTGTATTGACCATTCGGGAGTGGGTTCAGCTACTTCAATGGTGTGGCTGAAAGTCATGCCCGTGCTGGTAATTATGGTGATTTCATGTAATTCGTGCTGTACCCAAGGATAGGGGATATCAATTTTTGCTGATGAAAGACGTGTTAAAGGGCCTTCGGGTTTTTGAGTAAACTGCCAGTAAGCATCGTCGACCAGTACCTGAGCGATGCGAACCGGCTCCGATCCATTGACTCTAACGGTGAGGTGAATGCCTTCTTCATCCAGGATGGTTCGCTCTACCGTAACTTCTTCAATGGGAGGGGCAACCACACCAAGTGGTTTTAGCGGATTAGTTGCAAGAAACAGGGCGATCGATCCCAGGAGCAGTGCTACAGGGATAACAATCCAAATCCATTTTGGCAGCTTTTGCATACTCCACTTACTCATACAGATACCTCCCTATTATTTACCAAATCAAAGAAGCTCATCCATCCCAATTCGGCAAATTCAGATTGATGGGCATGGAACATAAATTTACCCGGCTCAAAATCCTCAAATGTGAACTCAAGAATACCTCGCTGAGCCTGGCACATCATTACGGTATCGATCATTTCCCGGGTTGGGGTTAGCGTGGTGCCGTGATCGTAGAAATCAAAAAAATTGGCATGCAGGTGAAAGGAGTTGATGGGATCAAATTCCGTTGTGTTGATAAGATAAATGCGGACCGGCCGCTCGCGGTCGATTCGGATAGGTTCATTCTGATAGGCAAACGCGACCGTGTTAGCTGCATAGATTTCGTTATCGTTGTCGAAGTTGGTATCGAAACCGTTCATCACTATCAGAAATTCTTGCCAGGATTCATTTTCTTCCGATCCGAGAAGGCGAGAGCGAGCTATATCAGAATGCTCGGCATGACGTGCGGGATCGGGGTCGACAATAAAAGCACCATATAATCCTTTGTGGATATGACGCTTCAACGGGGAAGAGTGACAGTGATAGAGATGGCATCCAAAAGGTTTTGCATCAAATTCATAGGTAAAAGACTCGGCCGGTTCAATCATACCCGGACCGGTACCGGGCACGCCGTCCATCTCTGCTGAATGGATGCCATGAAAATGTATGGTGTGGGGATGAGAGCCCGCATTGATAAAGTGGATGCGTATCCGGTCTCCCTCCATACAGCGGATCGTCGGACCGGGAACCCTGCCGTTGTAGGTCCATGCCGGGAAGAAAACTCCGGGTGCAATTTCAATCTCTTTGTCAATAGCAACAAACTCGTATTCCCTCAGCGTTTGTCCGTTAGGGAGTTGAGAAACTTCTCCTGTGTCCCAGTCGGTAAGCATTTCATGCGGATTAAACCCATTTCGTTTATGATCTACTAGTCCTACGGTCGACATCCCACCGTGAGGTTTCTTTTCATTTGGCGGATCGGCGGTTTTTTTATCATTGGAATGTTGTTGACTCCTCGAAAACGGCGTACCTGTAATGAGTGACCCCAACAGAGCCGTTGCTCCGGAAAACAAGCCGGTTTTAAGAAAGGACTTTCTCGAAAATTTCGATTTCATATCAGCTTTAATCCATTATAAAAAACAATTATTTAATATAGAAAAATAATTTATTTAGATAAAGCTAAATTTTATATATAGGATGTATGCTTGCTTAATGTAACCCGTCTGGCGGGGGATGCCCTGAAAGGTAGGCAGAGCGTACGAAGATTTCGTCAACCTAGGAGCGGATTGACAAGGCGATAATAAAATCGCTTCCAGGAGATTGTACCATAGAGACTCCTTTGGAGCTTCGGAATTACTCTCTATTGGCCCAATTATTCGCAATGCATAGCTGTATGTTAAACAACATTCTATTAATTTTAAGACAGATATAGGAGATATTATCTGGAAATGTGCCGTGTCCTATTCCGAATAACACCCAAGCTGCTTTCGCAACCCTAGTAACCTTAGCAGCATTTCCATTCCCCGAAAGTGGTTTAAAGCTGCCGGTTAACTAAGGCTGCTTATGCTCCTGACATGAAGACCTGATCGGCTACCCCTTTTTCCCAATTTTGAACTCGTATTTCAATGCATCCAAGAATTAAGCCTTTATTTTAAGTGAATATTTAACTACAATTATTTAAAGAGATGCTATTGCCCTTCTTTAAGAATTACTATGTCGTTTACGACAGTTAAGAATCAGTTTGGAGAGAACTGAATTCCACCTCTGGATTAGCTATACAAGCAACTTGTATCAGCTTACTCGCAATTTTATAACCTAGGAGTTATGAAATTATCCACTTCTTATATTCTAACTGTATTATTAGCTATCGGTTTAATTTTTACCAGCTGTAAGGATGCACCCATTACAGTAACGGATGATTTGGAAACTGAGACAGCCCTTTCTCTACTGGGTAGCACGAACACTCCTATTCAAACCACTACTACCGCTACATTGATTCGTATAGAACCAGTCTCTAGTGTTGAACTCCCCGGCGGTACGATTATAAATGAGTTCAACTCATTCTGGGAAGTGACCGGCGACTGGGAGGGGATTTTTATCGGTGAAAATCGTCAAACTATTCACAACAACGGAAGCATTACCGGACAAGCTTTATTTACCCATGAAGGTTCTGTTCTTGGTCGCGATGGAACATTAAAACTTCGTTTCAATGGTCATTTTAAGAAAGACGGATCATTTCAGGGTAAGCTTGCCATCTTAAGTGGTACCGGTGAGCTAGCAAATCTTCGCGGACAGGGTAAGAATATCGTTACCGGTCTCGGTGTAACTGAAGCTACGTTCTTCATAAAATTTGCACCATAAGTATAAACTAGCACTACTGATTGAAAGATTATCAGATATGAGGCTAGTCTTCTCTATACAATAACGGAATGTTTCCGCTTTTAAATCAGAACTATTAAATGGAGGGATTATGATGATTTCCAAAACTTTTTATACCAGCTTTCTTGCTTTTTTTATTTGTATTATGCCATTTGGATTTGCGTGTACCGAATGGGGTTCAAGCGCACCTGATGCAGCCGTTTCTGACGAAGCCCTCAGTATTGTTAAGTCCACAAGTCCTGCACCTTGTCAATCACCGGTAACGACACCTGTCTTGGAGTTTGAGGATGAAGGCACGGCGGAGGGGGTGGCCGTCTCTCAACAAGGCAATGTCTTCGTAGGGAATGCTGTTAGTGGTAAATCCGAAATTTGGAGTGCTCCAAAAGGAGATTTTGATCGGGCATTTCTTCTAGCCGATCTTCCGGGAGGAGATTTGATAGGAATGGATGTAGATGAGATCGGTAACGTTTATGCTGCGGTTGCTGCGCACCAAAATCCTGAATGGCATGGTCTATGGAAAGTACAAGCTGATGGTGACTCAGAGCGCGTAGGTGCTTTACCCGCATTCTTCGCCAGTCTGCCAAATGATGTAACAATCGATCCCAGGGGGAATGTCTTTGTTAGTGACAGCTTCGACGGCAAGATTTGGAGGCTTTCTCCCGATGGTGAATTTAGTACATGGATTCAGGATGATCTTTTAAGGGCCTTTTTCGGCAATGTCGAATTTGGAGTGAATGGTGTTGTCTATCACAATGGGGCTTTATACACTGCGATCACACTTAATGGACGAGTGATAAAAATTCCGATCCAACCCGACGGTTCTGCCGGTACGCCAACTATTTTTGTTCAAGACGACATTCTAATCGGAATCGACGGCATCGAACCAGACGTGCATGGGAACCTCTATCTCACAAATAATTTTGGGAACACAATACATGTGATTCGGGAGGAAGATCATAGCATAGAATCGATCTCTGTTGAGGGGCTTTCCGCTCCTGCAAGTCTTGCATTTAATAACAATCAGAAGGCACTTTATGTGGCAAATCTGAGTACGAGTGCTGGCTTCCCTCAACCCTACGCACCCGCATTGGTTAAGGTGAAGTTCTCTGCTCCGGTCGTCACTTGTGGCTCCTTCAACTGACCTTTGTGCCTTGGTTAAGTTTTGACTTTACCATTAATGTACAGCAAGTAACTGCATAATAGAAACAAAGATAGAAAGCCGGCCTATTAGCAGGCTTTCTATCTTTATAAGTAAAGTAGTGGCTATTAATGAAATATTAATAATTAAAATCTGCGATTGCCCAAATGGGTACCTTTAATATTGCCGGTGGTAGGAAGTCAGATTGACTCAGCGTAGATATGTCCTTTCAAAGGCCTGCCATATAATTTACACAGAATCTGGAGCTATAATATTTCACTGTGCACTTTTGGGAAGTATTACACGGCAAGGCCGGTCTTATTTAATGCTTTGGCTATATTACGATTGAAACATACGAATGGATATAGCTCAAATGTCTTAATTATTCAATTTGAACTACAATCTTTCCCAAATGATTGCCCTCACCGAAATATTGAATCAGCTTTGGGATTTCATCAAATTTATAGGGCCCATCAACAACAGGTCTTATTTGTCCCTTTTCAACGAATTCAGAGATCTGTTCTAACCCTTTATTAGGTTCCAGGTTGAGTACACTCAGTTTTTTACTGGTAAAAAGTGATATGAGTGAGCCAATCAATAATATTTCGAACAGCCTGAACATCGATCCCCCAACTGTAATGTAAGTGCCATTTTTGTTGAGGGATCGTGCATATTTAAACACAGACCGGTTTGATTTGGTATCAAGGATGAGGTCATATTTTTCTCCGGTGGTAGTAAAGTCCACTTTTTTATAGTCCATCACGCTATCAAACCCCAGCGATTTCATTAAATCGAGTTTTTCGGCACTGTCAACGCCGGCTACCTTTACCCCATATGGTTTCAAGATTTGTATACCAAGTGTTCCGACACCCCCTCCGGCACCGTTGATTAAGATACTCTGCCCGGATTTTACCTTTCCCTTCTCCACAAGTCCCTGTAGGGCAAGCACTCCGGCATGGGGCAAGGCCGAGGCATCACTGTGGCTTAACGTGGAAGGCTTTTTGGATAATATCTTTGCCGGCACGCAAACATACTCGGCAAATCCGCCAAATCCGCAATCCGACAGGTCGCAGTATATTTCATCTCCGATTTTAAAAGAACTCACATTGCGGCCTACCGCCTCGATCTTTCCGGAAACATCTACCCCGGGTATAGTTATTTTTGGCTTTTTTAAACCGAAAAACAAACGAATCACGAATGGTTTGCCTCTTACCAACCCCCAATCCCAATCATTGATAGATGTTGAGTGAACTTTCACTAGTACTTCATCAATTTCGGGAATCGGTTTTGATACCTCTCCAACTTCGAGAACATGCGGCAATCCATATTCCTTTAATATTATGGCTTTCATAAGATTTTATTTTATAGTCATAATGACTCACTACATTCACACAGCACCAAGGCTAATCATTTTTATCAGTTAAAGAATAGGTGCCATCCCTCTAATACGTTTTGATAGCCTTTCGCAGTTCTCTCAGGTACGCCAAATTTCCACTGTATATCTGCAGCTCGATAATAGAACATTGCTTTATTTCCTAAAAATCACTTTTTAACTCTTTCAGCTATTTGATTTCGTTGGCTTGAATAATTCGTTGCTCATCCCAATTATTTACCTCAAGGGCGATAAAGATCCCGATCACAACCAGCAGGATTTCTCCAATGGCATAAAGGATATAGTTTCAGAATTTATTCTGTTCCATAAGCGATTTTTGGGATTTGACGGGAGAAACGCAGAATATTTATTATTTGCTGAGTACAATGATGAACACAGTCTTTCCCGGTTGTGAATTGAGCTTTATAGTACCCCCGTGTGCCTTTATTATGTCATTTGTGATACTAAGTCCTAATCCGGTACCATTTGTACCCTTTTTGGTGGTGAAAAACGGCTGCATAATCTTATCCCTTGTATCCTCGGGAATCCCGGGCCCATTATCTTCAATGTAGATGGCGACTTCGTTGCCGATGTTTTGGGTTCGCACTATCAATAATGGGATATATGATTCTATAGATTGAGCATTTTCATCCATCATCTTCTCTCTCATGGCATCAAAGGCATTATTGCACAGGTTTAGAATGACCCGGCTGAAGTCTTCGGCTACCATTGTTACTTTATCAATGGATTCGTCCAGCTGTAGTTTGACATCTACATTAAAAGGATGCTTGCTAGCTCGCATACCATGGTAGGCAAGGTTGACAAACTCTTTGACAATGGGATTCAGTGGCGTGGGTTCTATATTACCATCACCGCCGCGAGAATGTTGCAACATTGATTTAACAATTGCATCAGCCCGGGCGCCGTGTTCATGGATTTTATTGAGATAGTTTCCGATATCTTTAAGTGTTATAAGTGCTTCATTAACTTTGTCACTATAGTTCTTTGCAAGCTTTTCACTGATGCAATTCAGTTCTTGATTAGTTTCTTCTAAAAGTTCAACACTCAAATCTGAAAAATTTATTACAAAATTCAATGGATTTTTGATTTCATGTGCAATGCCTGCTGAAAGTTGACCGAGTGAGGCAAGCTTTTCCTGCTGTACAAGCTGTTCCTGTGCTACCTCTAATTCCTGGAAGGCTTCTTCAATTTTTTCTTTAGCCCTTTCAAGTTCTTTAAAGTCTTCGTAGCGATCGTATGCTACAGAAAAAACATCAGCCATGGTTTGGCCAAGATCAAGACTATCATGTTCAAGGGGTGCAGTGTTACCAATATAGAGCATACCGTGTTTGAAGGGGAAAAAATGAAGGTCCAGTTTCTCAGGGGCAGACCCTGCTTCATATTTCTTTTTAGAGTCGATAAACCCACTTTCCATTAGGTTTTGGGTCCATTTATTGAAATCCTTTTTCTCCCAATGGATAGTGTATAATTCATTATTTTGCCAAGAAGCAGTTATTTCTTCAATCAATGGAATTCCCTCCAATGGCAGATGAAGGGCTGCTATTGGTTCTCCCTGGGCGGTACTAAGATACGTATGGCTTATTTCATTTTGCTCTTCAATGATAAACACGCCACAACGAATAAATGGAATTTCTAATACTTTGAGCTCATCCCATATTAGAGGAGTAATTTCTTCAAGATCTTCCGAGTTTCGCATAGAGGCAATTTCAGCTCGAATTCGGTCTAGTGAAGCCTGTCTGGCTGTTTCTAGTACCAGCCTTTCGGCTTTTTTTAAGTCGAGAAATCTGGTGTAAGTTTGTTGAAATACATCAGAAAAACGTTCCAAAAGTAGTATCGAATCTATGCTTGGCTCTTCATGTGTAATTATTCCAATTAAGCCTTCAGAAAAGTAGACACTAAATATGAAACGATGATCTTTAACACTGTTTTTTTCAAAAGGGATGCCTACCTCATCGCTCCAATATTGGATCCAGTTTTCTAGTTTTCGTTCGCTTAGATCCTGAATCCAGAATTTTTCATTACTTTTCCAATTTAAAAATATGTCAGAAATAATTGACGACTTACGTGCTTCAGCGGTAAACTTTTTAATGACTTCATGACCTTCCTGATCTGTTATCCAAAAATCTATAGATCTAGAGTCTTCATCGATAATCCCAATAAAAAATCGGTCTGGTGCAGATGTCCGTAAACTAATCTGTTCAAAGAAAACAGAGGCCACTTCCGCTAACTCACTACTATCGTGCATCGCCATTGTACGAGTCCTTACCCGTTCTATTGACAATTGAATCTTAACTTCACGGGCATATTCGTCAACTTTTTCCCGGAGTCTCCTATTTTCAAGCTTTAGCTCTTCATATAGTTTTTTTCCATTTTCAACGTCCATCTCTCCCCGGTTTTCTCAGTGGATGGTAAATAAAGCTTATTCCAGGCAATGTATTTATCACATCAAACTACTCTCTGTGAGCTCTACTGAATCCTAAATGCTAATAAGTCCAAACTCAATTCCGGTACTTTTTTGATGAACATATTAACACAATCTTCTACCCTATATTAAATACTAATTATGTAGGGCGAAGTACTAGTCGGCTAATGTCACTTATATTAATATAATTATTAACATATATTTTACAAGCATTTACAGGTAAGTTGTAATACCTAAATTTGATACACATCTTATCATTCAGCTTTATCCGGAATAGTAAAGTTGATTAGGATTACACCTATCTATGAAGTACTAATGAACCCTCATTAGAATCTTGTAACCTTTGCTGCATTTAGGCGTCTTACTTCGTGAATACAAAATTATCATCAATCTACAGACCAATATCATGATACTTAATAAGCTACCAAAAACTACGTTTACGGCACTTTTTGCAGCATTATTACTGTTTACCGGGTGTGACTTTAATGGCAATAGCGGCACCGGTACCATGGAGGTCATGCTGCATGATGCTCCTGCCACCTATGATGAGGTCAACGTCTTTATTGAACGAGTGGAGGTAAACAATACCCAAAACGACGACGGTTGGGTGGAAATTAGCAGTCCTCAGCAATCCTATGATCTTCTGAAGCTAACTAACGGAGCCATGGCCCAACTTGCTTCTACAGAGCTTGAAGTAGGTACCTATAAGCAAATTCGATTGATCTTGAGCCGTGAAGGTCACAGTGTGATGGTCGATGGTGTTCCTCATGATATGTTTGTACCCAGTGGAGCACAGACCGGTATCAAGCTCAATGTGAATGCAGAGATTGAGCCGGATATTACCTATACCCTATTGCTGGATTTCGATGCGGCACGTTCGGTGGTTGAGCAAGGAAGCGAGCAATCCGGAGTGGAATATTTGTTGCAACCTGTAATAAGGGCTACAAGTGAAGCAATCACTGGAAATATTTCAGGAGTAGTAGAACCGGTGGACTCGGATGCAGTTGTTGAGGCTATTGACAATTCGGGATCTGATCCGAAGATAGTTTCCACTACACCGGTGAGTGACACTGATGGTTCGTTTAAGCTGGTCGGACTGGAGGAAGGAACCTACACCGTATCCATAAAACCGGGCAATGAGAACTACCAGCCTGAAGAGATTACCGGTGTTGAAGTTACGGTAGGCGATACCAATGACCTTGGCACTGTGACCTTAAGCGAAAACTAATAGTAAACTGCAAGATGTAGTTCTATTTACTGTTCAGGATAGAGAAAAGGCCTGCCACTTTTGGCAGGCCTTTTTTATGAGCTGAATTGAACAAATATTTAACCTGGAATTATCTCCAGGGCCTCATCAAGCACTCTCCCATCGATAATTGAAGGCCATCGGCAACTGCTTTGACAGGAATTGATGCGAGATATTTATTTGCTATCTGTTAATAGAAAAGGATATAAGGGAAAACCTTTAATGGCTCAAGTGGAATTGGTTTATTTTCTTTTTAAGAAGTTGCATCCAAATTTTTACTCGCAAGTCAGAGTTGCAAAATCTGCAGCCGGTGATAGCATAGATTTGACGTAAAATTGGTGGTTTTTACCGGCTTTTGTCTATACTCCAGACTTTTATTTGGCATAAACAACATCTTTTTTGAATTCCAAACGGGTAAACTACTGTATATTATTAGTTTATCTACAACTTGATATTTGAATAAGATTAGACTACAATAAATAAAGACCGCTTCCCCTTTTTATATAACAGACGATATTGCCCTTTTACACTAACCTAATACGGGGTGATATTATGGGTAATAATAAAATCTGTGTTTTTCTACTAACCATCATTATATGCTGTGTACCTTTGCTCTTGAACGGGCAAGACTTTAGAGCGGCTTATGTTGATTTTATGTATGTGCCGGAAGGCATGAGTAGTGACTATGTGACCATGGAGCAGGAAATTGCCAAGCCTGTACATCAAGAATTGGTAAATCAGGGTAAAATGGTAAGTTGGTCACTTTGGGCAATACCTTTTCCGGGCGGTACAGGGGCAGAATACCATTATGCGACCGTTCGAATCTATGAAAATCTTGATCAGATAAAATCAGCCGGTGATTTTGGAGACGTTTTTGAATCAGTTCATCAGGGAGAGAATCTGGACGAACTATCGGAGACCATTTGGAAAACTCGTGACTTAGTAAAAACGCACCGGCTATTCAGCTGGGAACGTTTCGCAGACGAAGAGTTAACGTCTCCCGCTGAAATGATCCAGGTTGTTTACTTTAAAGTGCCAATGGGTAAAGTAGAAGCCTATCAGAACATGGAGCGCGACCTTTTTCATCCTATGCACAAAAAAGAGATAGAAATTGGAAAACGTGCCGGCTGGGAGGGTTGGGCGCTTAATCAGCCCTATGGGAGTAGCATGCCTTATAGCCATGTAGCCGTGGACTTATACGAGGATATGGATCAATTTGTGATGGATTATGACTACGACGCGATGCTAGAAGAAGTTCATCCCGATAAAACCGGTGATTATATGACGGATGTATTCTTAAATACAGTCGATATGGTCCGTATTGAACAATGGCACCTAGTTGATTTCGTGCAAGCAGAACAGTAGTCCGAAAAATAAGATATGATAAAATGCAGAACAGCAGCAGTCTAATAAAACTGCTGCTGTTTTTAAATCTGCTTACTAAGTGCACCACCAAGTTTTCTATTTTATAACAACTGGTGTTACAAAGACAGATTAACCATGCTTTGTCGAGTACTGTTATATAAAACTATATAATTCAGACACAAGCCGGATCTGAAATACTTTTTCTGAATTTTACAGCACCCTGATTAGCGCGATGCACGTCTTTTTTTTAATGAGCTAATTATAATGCATTCATATTAATTTTTGATTGACCGATTTATCAGTATACAAAAGCCACTGCTCTAACCGGTGATGCATTGCCATTCTTAATCTTTAGAGGGAAACCTAGAAAAATTACATCTTCCTTATCCAAGAGTTCACTTACATTTTCCAAAGCTTCAAACAATGGAATTCCATTTGTCAATATTGCATGATGATTAGGTATTAAGCTTTCATATCCTGTGAATCCTACTTCCACTCTTTCTGCAAACCCAGTAAAACTTTCAATCGAAAAGGCATCAGTTGCAACTGCTTTGACAGGAATTGATGCGAGATATTCAACAGCTTCAGATGATAAAAAAGGATATGAGGGAAGATCTTTATCATCTCCAGGAGGAGTGTAGGCAACATGTAGAATAAATATATCCCTGCTGCTAAGGTTTAATTCTATAAGTGGCTCCACCGGAATTGGTTGATTTTCTTTATATGAGGTAGCATCCAAAATTTTGACTGGACCAATAAGCTTTTTCAGATCCCAACCTTCAATAGACATACCATCCTTATCCATATGATTTGGTGCATCAAGATGAGCTCCCCCATGATTGAATAATTCTATATATGAGTTTCTAACATAAGTAGGAGTATCAATTCCTACATGTACAAAATTGGTTGTACCTCTAAAACCCAACATCTGCAATGCAGCCTTACCCCATATTTGTTCCGTTAAATTTTCAGTTATTACAGGACTGAGGTCGATAATCTCTTTGGGTAAGATAGTTTCCGGATTAAAATCCGAGTCATGTTGGTCAACCCCACAACCTACGGTTATAAACATAATTAGTGCAACAGAACCTAAGGCGAGTCTTATTTGGCCACTCATAGCAATGTCCTCCGCAGGCAATATTTTTTTATTTATCATCAATTAAATCTTTGGCTCCTGGATATATAGTTTTATTGCCTTGACAGTTACCGCACCAAGCAATACCCCTCCTAAAAACATTACTCCTATGCTAAGAAAGCCACCGAATACGCCCAGACTTTTAAATTCGTCTCCTACTGCCATAAGCAAAACCGGCAGGGTCCACCCGAGTACGCTATAAAAAATCCATGGCCATGTATCATCTGTGATTCTGTGAAGAAGCTTGCTTTGAAAAAACGCCACAACCAAGCCACCGATTGGGACATAGATCCAAAGTGAGTTAGGAAGGTTCATGCCAAAAAGATGAGTCAGGTCTAAAAAAAGAAATGGAATACCCATTCCGATTGTGGAGACCCACATCCAAGGCCACGGTGAATCCAGCCACCGTCTCAGAAACCACCCTTGTGCGAAACCAACACCTGCTCCCATTCCAATCCCGACAATAACCTGAACGCCTCCCCCGAGGGCATCGGCAGCCAAAGCCAATAGTATCACTAAAACGAAGCCTATTAACCATCCAAGGGTTGTTGTAATAATCCACCATTTGGTGATATAAGCTGATGTAATCACGGTAGGCTCACGGTTTTGGTTGATTTGTTTGAGAATCTCCTTAACATGACCTAAAAATGATGTGATAAGTTTTTTGTAAGAACCAATTCCACTGACTTTGCCTTTATTCAATATTAATTAACTACTCTGCTTCAGTTGAACTCCAGCTGTTAATCTTACACTTCCACTCACCGTTTGGCTGTCGTTTCCATACTTTAACCCACTTACTTTTATCTTTTTTCACTTGCCCCTTTGACGATGTAAACGTAATCTCACAGTGACCTATGGCCCATGCCATATCTTCCGCACGGGCAATTTCTACGGTGTCCTGTTGACAATCAAGAAATAAATGCTCATCAGTGAATAAGTTGGTGTAGAAGTCCGTAATAGATTTGAAACTGCTTAATGCCGGACGGTTCGGTGGCAGGAAAAGTGCATCGGGCGCCAAGAAAGTAGACCACTGCTTAATGTCCTTGTCATTTGCCGCATCGACCCAGTCTCGATATGCGGTGGTTATAGCCTGCTCATGGGCAGCAGGTTGAGCCAGTACCGGCTTCAATAGCATGATAAAAAGGAGAGTAGTTAATAGAATGACACCAATGGTGTAAACTTTATAATATCGTATCATGGCTTACCTCCTAATTCTGATCAGATATTAATAACTGGATTCAGAATGCTATCCGGCCTTCAGATATTATCCCATTAATTATATTGTAGTTATTTCTTGCGATTTATCCTACACCATCAGGAATAAACCTTCACAAATTTAATTTTCCGTAGCCAGGAGGTGGCTACTTTATTGCTGTATGATGGGTATGCAAACAGCGGAAATCTAATTATATCATCAGGCAACCTTTAATCTACCCGAGTGCCCAAATGTAACTTCAGCAATTGCGTCGGCTAGTTGTTTCCGTGAGATTGGTTTTGAAAGGAAAGTATGAAATGGATTTTCAAACGTACTTACCGCTGCCTTATAAAGATCACAATTACCTGAAATGAATACGATTGGTACTTCTGAATGGTGCCATATAGCTCTAGCCGCTTCAATGCCATTTGTTTCTCCGGCAAGGCAAATGTCTAAAATAATCAAATCCGGCAGATGCTTTTCATAAGCTGTTGCTACCTCTTCACCTTTTGTTATGACATCGACAACCTCATAATTCAGTTGTTCAAGCAGTTTCCGTTCGACCAATGAAATAAGTCTATCGTCTTCAACTATTAGTACTTTGGTCTTGCGTAGCCTCATAATTTCTCACCCCGATCATTTTTTCAATGATACTTAACTACTAAAATCTTAAGATTTGGCGAGTATAAAACCAATTATAATTATTTAATCAACATATATGTTAATGTATATAATTGGATAAGCTCTATGAACACAGGATATCACATAAATACTTTCCCTACTCCTGCAGTCTTAGCAGCTTAAAATAACCTGTCTCCGGAAGCTTTTTGGGTGACTAAAACCGCTTGAGCTTTTAAGGAGCCATTTTATTATGCGTTCAACTACTGATTGTTATTATGAACACGGTTTTGCCAGGCTCTGACTCAATGTCCAAACTGCCTCCGTGTGCTTTAATAATATCATTGGTAATACTCAGCCCGAGCCCTGTTCCCTGGTTTCCTTTTTTGGTCGTAAAAAATGGCTGCAGGATTTTGTCCTTCATCTCCTCCGGAATTCCGGGACCGTTGTCTTCAATCTCGATGATAACGTTAGAGCCTTTTTGACGGGTGCGGGCGGTTAATCTTGGCTCGTAATCGTTCGAAGAGTCATCCCCCAGTTCGCTCTGCTGACTCCCGCTTTCTTCCGAAGAGCCCACTTCGAGAGAAGGTGACTTTTTATTTTTTACATGCGACTTTTCACTCAACTTCTCCCTCATCGCATCAAACGCGTTATTACACAAATTCAAGATCACACGGCTAAAATCCTCACCAAGCATTTCGACTTCGCCGACGTTTTCATCAAGATCCAGCACAATGTCTACGTTGATGGGATTTTTCCTGGCACGCATCCCATGAAAGGCAAGATTAACGTACTCTTTGATTAGTGGATTGAGAGGTGTTGGGGCCATCTCGCCGGAACCGCCACGGCTGTGCTCAAGCATGGATTTGACGATCCTGTCGGCCCGGCTACCGTGGTCATGTATTTTACTCAGATTTCGAGAAATATCTTTTGCCAACAATTCTGCCTCTTCCAGCTTACCGCCTTTCATTTCATCAATCAGCTCATCTATCATTTCTAAACTCAAATCAGAAAAATTATTCACAAAATTCAACGGGTTCTTAATCTCATGGGCGATTCCGGCGGTCAGCTGACCGAGTGAAGCTAATTTCTCCTGTTGAATCAATTGATCCTGAGCAGCAGTTAATTTCTCGATTGAGTCTTCAAGGTCAGAATAGGCATCCTGTAATTCTCGAGAATACTTCTTCTCCTGTTCCAATTCTCTTTCCTTTGCACGTTCCCGTTCTCTGGCAATCAGACGCCTTCGTTGAAGCCGATCTACAGCAAAAATGCCACTGATAAACATCAAGCCGTAAAGTCCATATGCCCACCAGGTTTGGTACCAAGGTGGCAGAATGGTTAGCGTCACTGATGCACCTTCCTCGTTCCATGCGCCGTCGGCATTCGATGCCAGAACGTTAAAAGTATACTCACCCGGAGCCAGATTTGTATAGGTTGCCAGTCGACGGTTACCGGCGTCAACCCAGTGTTCATCAAAGCCAACCAGCTGATATTTATACTGATTTTTTGATGGGTTACTGTAGTGAAGCCCCACATATTCGAAAGCCACTTCGCTTTGATCATAATCAATGGTAATCTCACTCTCTTTTTCAATCTGCTCATCAAACGGCTCATCCGGCCCGGGCAGCACCGTCTCATTGAAAAGTCTGAAGTCAGAAATTACCACCTGTGGTGGGATAGTATTGGTACTGAGATTTTCAGGTTTGAATGCTGTGATGCCATCTTTATGACCAAAGTACAGAATGCCATTTGCACCCTTAGCGAAAGCAAATTGACTGTGTTCAAGCTGAATGAGCCCGTCTTCCAGCCCGTAGTTTCTGAAACTGTTCTCGTCCGGATAAAAATTGCTAATGCCCCGGTTCGTGCTGATCCAGAGGGTTCTGTTGTCATCTTCAAGAATTCCATAAATAGCATTATTGGGGAGTCCGTCATTTGTGGTAAAATGCGTTACTTCACCACTTCCGATGTCTAACCGATTCAGCCCCCCATCTGCGGTTCCCACCCATAAAATGCCGGGTTCATTGTCGCGTTGCGTAATTACTAAAATCGAATTTGAGCTTAGGCTGTTAGTATCTGAAGGGTCGTATCTATAAATGGTATGGTCACCGTTTTCAGGATCCACTTGTATCAAACCTTCCAACGAACCAGCCCAAAGACTGCCTTCTAAATCATAAAAGAGGTAGAAAATGGGTGGATTATTAAAGTTCTCACCCCTAATGGGCACATCGGTAAAGCTTCCATTTTCTACATTAAAAAGTTTCAATCCACTGTATGTACCGACCCAGAACTCATTTTTACTTTTAGCTTTCTGGACAATTGAAGCAATGAAATTTGACGCTAAATTTTCACCTACCGGTCTGCGTAAAAAACGGGTTGCTGTACCTGTTTGTCTATCGAATAGATTAAGTCCTCGACTTGTACCAACCCAAAATCTACCAGAGCTATCCTCTGTAATTGCAAAGGTTTCACGATCGGTAATTGATTGGGGATTATCAGGATCATGCTCATAACGAGTGACGGTTCCGGTTTCCAGATCGATACGGTTAAGATAGAACTCTGCTGAGTTGCCGGTCCCTGCCCAAAGCGTTTGATTTTGATCTTCATAAAGCCCCCAAGCGCTGTTTGGTCCCAGGCTTTGAGGATCTTGCGGATCGTGACGAAGATGCAGAAAATTTGCTGACGAAGGTGTAAACTGGCTTATCCCGTCTGTTGTATGGCCAATCCATAAATTCCCCGTGCGATCTGCGGTAATATTGGTTGCCGTATTATTTATGATACTGTTTGAATTTCCCGGATCATGTTGATAGAAGATGAACTCCTTCGTTCGTGTGTCAAACCGTACCAAACCCGTATTATAACCTACAGCCCACAAGATAGAAGGGTTTTCAGGGTCGGGTGAGATATCAGCCAACTCAATAGTAGCTTGTCCCATTTCACCTGTCTTATCAGGCATATATCGGGTATAGTCTCCGGTGGCTGAATTGAGCTTCACAAATCCATTGCCCGTCGCCAGCCAGACAATTTCAGATGATTCCGGTGGATGGTACTGGCTGGAGACAATGAATGAAACATATGAAGAGTCTTCTAGCGGCTCTAAATATCGGTTTATCTCCCCGGTTTTGGGATTAATCCGGTTAATTCCCTCCCGGGTCCCAATCCAGATATTACCTGCCGCATCTCCTGTAATCTGAGTTATAATATTACTACTCAAACTGTTTGAGTCATCAGGGTCGTGTTGGTAACGAACAAAATAATCTGTGCTATCGGCCGGTAAACGACTGACTCCATTAATTGATGATGCTACCCAGAGATCACCGTTGGTTGCTAAATATATGTCTTCAATGGAATTAGATACAATCGTGGTTGAATCTGATGGGTCGTTGACAAAATTTGAAAACGTTTGATTTTTACGATTAAACCGGTTCAGCCCCCCACCTATCGTTCCCACCCAAATGTCGCCATTTGATGCTTCTTCCAGGGCATTCGTTCCGCTTACTGATAACGATGTGGTATCGAATGGAACAGACGAGTATATCTCAAATTCATACCCGTTGTAGCGATGAAGTCCGCCCTGTGTGGCAATCCACATATATCCAAAACTATCCTGTAGTATACTCTCAGCAGAGTATTGAGCCATTCCATCTTCAAGGTTCAGATTTTCGAACCGAAGGGTAGGGACATCTGAGAATAGAATGGCACGCTCTGGAGCTTCCGGCTGAAGAGTTTGAGCTTTCGTATTCTGAGAGACCAATAAAATAAGAATGAAAAAACAACTGACCGCGAATATCTTTTTTAACACGAACAAAAATTAGTTAAATGTAAACTATAAATTTCATTCTCTTCATCTTACAGTAGAGAATAACATTGACCTCCAAACTACCCTAATGCACTTCTATAATATCTTTGATTATACTTAGATCTGATGCTCCTTATTATGTGGTAAAAAACGGCTTAGATATATTTCCTTGTCTCAGGAATTCATGAACATAGGAAGTACAATCAAGTCGATTAATAGACTAATTTTCAGCAATATAGCTATAAACCATAAAAAGACAACTATAGGCATATTGTATGTTATTTAAATGAATAAACTTTCTCTTTGGGTATACTGCAAAGACTGTTGCGGTTGAGACATGAAGAAAGGCTGCTTTCAGCTATTCGCAAATTAACAGTGAACCAGGTACACACTCCCTACAAGTATTACGACAGACACGATATCTTTTTTGAAAAATTTGAACGAAAATTCACTTAATGCAGGGTTAAAATAATCCGAAAATCAGGTCGGTATGTCGACGATTCTATCCGGGAAAAATAATCTCGCTTCAAACCATCAATAAAAAAGTGAAAATATCAGAACCGGTAATACAACCGGACAAAGTTTTGGAGCCTCACTATAAATAATCACTTATGGTAAACCTTTTTCAGCACTGATTTTGATACCATATCGAATTTAGCTAAAATTATTTAGGTGCCTATTTAACTTCTATTTAGTAATAAATTTTCTATCGTTGACTAATAGCCGAAAATATTGATTGCTACGACTTGAGCGTACCAGGTAATAATCTTCTCAGGCCGTGTTTGTGGTTTAGTACTTTCCTTAAAACTTAGTGGGCTGTACTAAAAACTTTAAATGAGCGAAAATAGGAGCCACCGAGACATGATTTTGACGTGCAATTCGGCATGTTATTGCAGTAGTATGAAGGGGGATATACTGATGTATAACCCCAATCAGGGAGTTATTTGATAGTTACTTGTATAACATGAGATATAAACATGAAAATTATTATAACATGTAGCCTATTAGTAGTAGCAGTATACTGTTTACATGTTAATGATCTGTCAGCTCAAACCGCTGATCAGCTGATAGATAATGCTCTGTTAACACTCGGGCAAGATTCAGAAAGCCCGGAGCTAGGCCCTGTTGAATTCGAACTGATTGACGCTCCCGGTATCGCTATTACAGAAGATCCGAATGGGTTTATGTGGTTTGGGGGAAGTGATGGCCTTTATCGCTACGATGGTCATGAGTATGTTCACTTCAGGCATGAACCACAAGACTCAATGTCTCTATCCGACAATTGGGTGGAGAGTTTGTATGCCGACTCCGAAGGTATGGTTTGGGTCGGTACATTTGGCGGAGGTCTTAATCGTTTTGATCTTGAAACCAATACATTTACTCATTTTCGACATCAAG
Source organism: Halalkalibaculum roseum (assembly GCF_011059145.1). Lineage (NCBI taxonomy): Bacteria > Pseudomonadati > Balneolota > Balneolia > Balneolales > Balneolaceae > Halalkalibaculum > Halalkalibaculum roseum. The sequence goes on from NZ_JAALLT010000004.1 coordinate 41,875, forward strand.
CAGAAAACCCGGCAAGTCTAAGTCAAGACACGGTTACGGCAATAATTGAAGATAGTAAAGGCACACTTTGGATAGGTACGCATGGCGGGCTTAACCGATACGATAAAAAAAGCGGAACATTCACCCGGTACCTTCACGACCCTGAAGATCCAACCAGCCTCAGCAACAATCAGGTACGAACATTATATGAAGACGCTGAGGGTACACTTTGGATCGGTACCGGCAGTCCTAATCTTACTGAAACTCCCGGTGCTGGAGGGGGGCTTAATCGCTTTCACCCGGAAACGCAAACATTCACTCAATATCTACATGACCCGGGTGACTCAACGAGCCTGATCAACAACAAAATAATGAGTCTCTATGAAGATTCTCGGGGCACGTTTTGGGTGGGAACCAGCGGTGATGGGCTTCATTCTATGAATCGAAAGACGGGCAACTTTATCCGGCATCGTTTTGACCCTAAAGAACCCACTAAACTAAGTCGCCCTTTTATATCTGGAAGTACAGGAGTTGAAGATGGTTGTGTAGGATTTCGTTGCGGTGGGGTTTCTTTTATTCATGAAGACCCGCATGGAATACTTTGGATTGGTGGTCTTGAAGGGGGCCTAAATCGCTATGATTTACAAACAGGGGCTATGAGTCACCACGAGTCTACCAACAGCAGTCTATTTGACAATAGCATATGGTCCGCTCATGAATCCAATGATGGAACACTTTGGATAGGAGCCTGGTCCGGTATGTACAAGGTGTATGCATCTGTTAACTCATTCCCTTTATTTCAAAATGCCGGTGACTTTATAATTTCATTTACCGAAGATTCAGATCATAATATTTGGATCGGTAACTGGTACTCTTCTCTTTATAAGATTGACAGAACTAATGGATTCTATACAAATTATATTCCTCAAGAGAATGATTCTACTAGCCTGCATTCCCTATCAGTAGTGGCTACGAGGATAGATCCGTCTGGTAATCTTTTTGTTTTATATGGCAATGGAGGGTTCAGTCAATATAATAACTCCAAAGATTCATTTGAGCATTTTTTTATGGCGCCCGAAATCAGAACCGAATTGGACAACAGCAGAGCATTTGTTGAGGATACCCAAAAACGGTTATGGGTTGGTACCATAGAGAAGGGACTCTACCAACTGGACCTGCAATCGGAAACTATAGTCAATCATTATACCAAAATTCAGGATGACTCCACGAGCTTAATTGATAATACAATTCAGGTCATTCATGAGTCCAAAAATGGAGACTTGTGGATAGGTACAGAGAATGGACTTAATACGTTTAAGAAAAATAGTAACAGATTTTCATCTGAAATCGCATTCCAAAGATTTCTTGAGGGTAAATTTATTAATTCCGTTTTTGAGGATCTTGAAGGAAACATATGGATAGGAACCTGGGGAGACGGTTTGTATTCATTTAATCTTATCACCGGGAGGAGCCAGCATTATTCTACTAGTGACGGCCTGCCATCTGATAAAGTGGCTGCTATTCTTGAAGGTGATGATGATTTTTTTTGGATCAGCACCTCGGAAGGACAACGAAGTAATCCAACACATGGAAAAATTTCACGGTTTGATCCAAAAGAGAAATCATTCATAAATTTTGGCAGTCATGATGGACTTCCTGAAATAGGCTTCTTAAATGCTGCCTTAAAAACCCATGACGGATTGCTTTTCTTTGGTGGTGTAGGTGGATTTACAATAGTTGACCCCACAAAAATACATGAGCCGATAAAACATTCTCCCAAAATAGCCCTGACAGGGTTTCGAATATCCAATGAAGAAATATTACAGGCCCCTAATGGAATTTTAGAGCGACCCGTTTATTTGGAGGACTCCATTGAGCTTTCGTACCAACAGAATGATGTGACTTTCGATTACACGGCATTTTCTTATAGTGATTCAGAACAGATTCAATATGAGTATCAATTGAAACCTTACGATTCAGAATGGGTAAGTGCCCGGTCTCAACGCAGTGCCCGCTATTCCCAAATTCCACCGGGCGAGTACCAATTCCGAGTGCGATTCATTGATGGTAGAGGTGCCTATAGTGCAAATGAAGCTGCAATAGGCATCAGAATTTTGTCTCCCTGGTGGCGTACTTGGTGGGGTTATGGGCTGTATGCTCTTGTTTTTGCAGCTGGCGTGTATGCTGTTGACCGTTTTCAACGACGTCGACTGATTGCAAAAGAACGGGAAAAAGTCCATGAGAGAGAACTTGAGCAAGCCAAGGAAATTGAAAGAGCGTACCAAAAACTTGAAACGACTCATAAAAAATTAGCAAGTGCCCATGAAAATCTGAAATCAGCCCAGGATCAGCTGGTACAGCAGGAGAAACTTGCAAGTTTAGGTCAGCTGACTGCTGGGATTGCACATGAGATTAAAAACCCGCTCAACTTTGTAACTAACTTTTCGGATTTGTCAATTGAAATGATTGAAGAGGCTCGAGTGGAGCTTCAGGCCTTAAGTAATCAACTTGCAACTGAAGATCGGAAGAGAGTCGATGAAACGCTTGAGATTCTTGATGACGTTAAACCTAACCTCGAAAAAATTCAAGCCCACGGAAAACGTGCCGACCGCATTGTCAAATCTATGCTACAACACAGCAAGGGCGGAACCGGCAAAAGAGAACTGAACGATTTGAATGCCATCGTCAAAGAGTTTACCAATCTTTCTTTTCATGGAATGCGAGCTAGCAAGCAACCGATTGACGTAATAATCGATCTTCAGTTGGATGATACTGTAGGTAAGGTGACGCTAATTGGAGAAGACTTTAGCAGGGTTATTGTAAACCTGTGCAATAATGCATTTGATGCAATGAGAGAGAAGCTTTCAGAAAATCCTGATGAAAACTATAAACCGAAATTGACAGTCAGGACCCTTCGAAAAGAGGATACTGTAACCATCGAAATCCAGGATAATGGACCGGGCATCCCGGATGATATTAAAGACAAAATCCTACAGCCATTTTTTACCACGAAGCATGGAAATGCAGGAACCGGGCTCGGACTGAGCATTACTCACGATATTATTAAAGCACATGGAGGAGGCATTGATATCAAATCCAGTTGCCAGGGTACAATATTCTCCGTAACATTGATAACGTAAATGTACGTTTAAATGGTCCATATGAGGCTGTTAAAGCCGGCTTCATTTACTGCCTCCATTAGAACTATTTACTATAGGTTTCAGGATTTGAGTAAATAAGTAATCAATCATGACCATTTCCAGAGCAAGCAAACGAGAAGGCATATCCATTGATATTTGTGTCAGCTAAATTCCCTCAAATTCCTTCGATTAATGGATTGACTTGCAGAACAACTACATCGGCTTAGAGTTCGAACCAGTCTGTAGAATGATTATCAGTCTCTGTATGATGATAGAACTCATTGGTTGATGAGGAATACCGATAGTCTTGCTTCCATGTTTCGATATGTTCAATAACATCCTTTATCGCAGAAAGGATGTAGCGCAGCTCCTCATTGGTCATTGTAGGATGCAGAGACAATCGCACCCATCCCGGCTTTTGAGATAAATCACCATGATCAATGAGGTCGGTAATCTTCTTGGACTGCTGCCTGCTCACGTCTAGAAGCAGGTGACCATAGGTGCCGGCACAGGAACAGCCCCCGCGCACCTGTATGCCATAGTTATCATTGAGCAATTTTACCATGAGATTATGATGCACGTTTTCCACATAAAAAGAGATAACACCCAGCCGCTCATGAATATTTTCAGCCAGAATATGAAGCTGCGGGATTTTGGAAAATTGTTCGAAAGCGATTTCCAACATTTCTTCTTCACGGGCTCTGATTTTTTCTACCGACATTTTTTCCTTGAGCCTGATGGCCAGGGCTGCACGTATCGCCTGAAGGAACCCGGGGGTTCCCCCGTCCTCGCGGACCTCAATGTCATTAAAATAATGGCGGCCGCCCCATGGATTCGTCCACGTTACAGTACCGCCGCCCGGATGATCCGGGATGCGGTTTTGGTAAAGTTTTTTGTCGAAGATAAGCACGCCTGAACTGCCCGGTCCCCCGAGGAATTTATGGGGAGAGAAGAAAATGGCGTCGAGTCGCTGGGCTTCATTTTCAGGATTCATGTCGATATCCACATAAGGTGCCGAAGCCGCAAAATCGACGAAGCAGTATCCCCCGTGCCTGTGCATAATCTCAGCCAGTTGGTGATAAGGGGTTTCAATGCCGGTTACATTGGAACAGGCTGTGAAGGAGCCGATTTTAACCTTGCGTTCACGGTATTTGTCTAGAGCCTTTTCCAGGTTTTCAGGATCTACCAGGAGATCGTCCGAAGGTTCCAGCACCTCGACATCGGCAATGGTTTCCAGCCAGGTGGTTTGGTTGGAATGGTGTTCCATGTGGGTGACAAAAACGATCGGCCGCTCTTCTTCGGGAAGGTTGATTTGGTCCTTAAATTGTTCCGGTACCTTCAGCCCGAGAATGCGTTGAAACTTGCAAAGAACACCGGTCATTCCTGAGCCTGCAGTTATAATGACGTCATCGTCAGAGGCATTGACATGTTCTTTAATGATTTCGTGAGCCTGGTGATAAGCATTCGTCATCAATTTACCCGTATAGCTGGATTCGGAATGGGTATTACCAATCCGGGGTGCTATTTCCCGGTGCATTATGCGTTCAATGGGCTCATACAGACGGCCACTGGCTATCCAATCGGCGTAAACCAAGGGCTTTAACCCTTCCGGTGTTTTGAACTGGGTATCAATCCCAACTATGTTTTCACGAAATTGCCGGAAATACTGTTCCAGCGATGTAGTTTTTTCCTGAATCATGGTAGCATGATCGTATTGAAGTTCAAAGCATAGTAAAGCTTATTATTCAATATAACCCTCGTACTCTATCCTGCAAAGTACAGGCACTTTTCCGGCTAAAATTCTTTCAAAACCGGTAACGGTAAAATATCTACTCATTCAATTCTTCAGAACTCCATGGGGCCGTCCGATTTTGGTAAATTTTTCTGGTATCAATAACCTCTTGCCTGGAGATCGTTGGATATTCGCCAGCGCTTTCTTCCCTGAGATAATTAAGTATAGAGGCTATCTCCGCTGCACTAAGTCTTGCTCGAAATGAGGGCATGATACCCTGATACGTCTGTCCCTGAACATCAATCTCTCCCTGCAGGCCATGAAGCAATATACGCACGGGAATTGATTTGTCTCCGGTGACCCACTCAGAATTGATTAATGGAGGAAAAGCACCGGTTACTCCCCGGGCATTATTACCATGACATGAAGCACAATTAGCCGCATAAAGATTGCTGCCATTCAGCATCTCAGGTTCTTCTTCCTCGTCCGAGGGCATTTCTGCCCCTTCATCTATGCCGGGTAGCATCCTCCTCATACGTCCATATTCATCTGACAGGCGACGGTTCATCATGGCCATGTCTTGCTGGTTCATTTGTTGGTGCATACGTGCCATCTGATCGTGCATGGCCATCATTTGGCTATACCATTCACCGGTCATGTGACCCTGCATATGCATGCCCATACCTCGACCCATCATCATCTCACCGTCCATATGGTTCCCCCTATCGCCGCCCATCATTTGCCGATGATTGGCATCCATAGAGGCGTACATCTGCTGCATTTGGCTGTAGAGAGATTTTAAATCCTCCGGCAAGGTGTCTGTATCGGATTCATAGCCGGCCATCAACGATTTATAGTCAGCCTGCAAAGAATCGTAGGCTGCCTGTAAGTGTTCTCTTTGCTCTGCGCTCATATAGTCTGAGCGCCCCGTCTGACATGAGCTAAAAAAAATGATGAGTCCGATTGTCAACAGATAAGATCCAATGGCTTTTGTATTCATATCATCCCTCATTTTAGTGGAATTAAACTACAAGATAACTTCTTTTCAATCCCGATTCATAGTTATCTTGTGTTATTAACCTCATACATCAATGAGTAAACCATTGCTAAGGCTAACTAACTGTCCTACCTGTTTTGGAATTGAACCGTAGAAATCCAATATATTTACTAAATACATATCACATTATAAGGATTGTTAATTAAGGAGTCATAGCAGCTAGTTGCTCCTATTAATAATCTGTTTTCACTCCTCGAACTCCTCTCCTTCAATTCCTGACGAAGCAAAACGTTTTTTAATATTTCCAGTGCAGTCTCCCTCAAATCTTTTTAGGGTCGATAAGTAACACATTAAAAGCTACCAGTAATGTGATACCGACGACGATGATCCACCAGTCCCCATGCATGCCTATTAAGTTCATAATCTGTGTGCTTTAAACCCTTACACCAACGATCGATTTTACCCTTCAATCGGACTTGATATTAAAGCCTAAGTTTTGGCATTACTTTTATCTAAAAATGGAGGGCCATCATGGAAATAAAAAGTAAGAGTACACTGATATTGTCAGTTGCCCTATTGTTAGGTCTTATTGGGTGGGTAGGTTGTGAAGAGAATCCTTCAAATGATCAATACAAAACGGAATCTGACATAAATCTTTTAGCTACTGAAACCCAGTCTGGGAATAATCCCAATACGACGCCCTTTGAAGATGCCGAATCTTTTTTTGAGTTTAATACTACAGACAATGATTTGGGACTTCAGATCTTCCTGGATGCGGAAGATTGGGAACAAGTAAGGGTTAATGACGCTAATGGGAAACAGATCGTTCAAATATTAACTCAGGGACCACTGAAGGACTTAGGTATCACAGAACTTCGCTTTGAAAGTGCCGAGCCTTCTCCGGAAGAAGTACTTGCACAATTCCCACCTGGAGAATATCACTTTACTGGCAGGACAATAGAAGGAGAACAGCTCTACAGTACGTCTGAGCTTTCTCATGATTTTCTGGCTGCACCTACCATATCACCTTCAGGAGGAGAAGAGGTTGATCCTGAAAATACGGTAATTACTTGGGATGCCCCGGACGCCGAACTGGTCGAAGTAATCATTGAAAGTGAAGAAACCGATAATGTTTTTGACGTCATAGTAGAAGGAGAGGTAACAAGTCTAACAATCCCTTCAGAATTTTTGGAACCCGGTACAGAATATAAATTAGAAATCCTTGCCATATCCGAAAATGGAAACAGAACAATTGTAGAAACTACATTTGTAACGGCAGAAGAATAGGTGTGTTAGTTTGATATATAGCAGCCCTGAACTTAAGCAGCAGGCGCTGGTTTGGTGAACAGTTATAAAGTTGAGTATCTATTTAAACATTTTGTCATAAACTGACGGCTTGCCCCACTCCTATTTTATAAGTACTCTACCTTAAACTATTCAATGAATTTGCGCCCACCTAAGAGGTTGGAATGCTAACTATCACCCCATGAAGAGGAATAAAAAAGGAAGCAGGGATTCAGATATCATCATAGATGAAAGCAAACACAGGGAGGCACCTGATTTTTTTCAGCGGTTGAAAAATTCCCTATATGCTATAGTTATGGGTGCCGTGGTAGCTCAAATCATTCTCTTTGCCTTTAGAATGGTGGGCATCATCTATTTCTTTATCGAGTACCTTGAGCTTACTATAGTCTACCTTTCAGTATGTGCGATTTTGGGATGGATCTATGGCGAAAAATTCATCTCATCACTGGGAAAAGAAGGCGCAAACTGGTGGGATTTATGGAGGATGTGGAAGTAACATTGGAGGTTAGAAGTTAGAAGTTGGACGTTAGATGTTGGATTCTCAAGACTCACGATACCCCACTCATCATGCAATGCTGGATACTTAAACACGGTCGCCGGTCCTCCATCACCCGTCCTCGAAAATAAGCATATTCAACGGGAACGCTCCAAAGGAGTGCCTTTGGCACAACTCCCATCCAAGCGAGTATAGCCTGATAATAGTTACTACTCTTTTCTCTTGAAGGAAAAATACTTACCCCTTAGTTCAACAAACAGAACCCGGCGAGTCTCGCTTACTACATCCACCAAGTAACACCTCGTAATGGGCTTACTCGTTGTTATGAGAACCCATTGATCGGTATTATACACAGCATCATATGCTACGCCTTCACAATCGGTGGCAGTGGTTCCCTTTTCAGGGTGCATCAAGCCTCATAATCGCCGCCCTTTACAACTTTCCCATTGACAAATTCCCACACAATACCTCCCGGCTTAGCCCTTTTCATTTACCGCTTTAGCTCAACCTAACGGGAAACATATCGCTCAACCCGCTCGTCCTGAATTACGCCCTCCCAGTCGAGTCCGAAGCCGAAATCATACGCATTACCTGCCCCATCGATGAAGGCTTCCATATCGTGGGGTACGTCTTCGTACTGCTCCTCTACCGTTTGCATGTTGGCGGGCATCTGGAAGGGAAGCAATCCGGAAGGTTCGTAGGAGCCGGAAATAATTTCCATCAACGCCTGACTCTGTACTCCGCTATGAACCAGTATGGCCGAGGCCTCAGGTTCCAGCTCATCGAGTACCGGCGGGTTGGCCACCTTGATGGTTACAATCACCGGCTTCTCCCCCATTTGTTCCCGTGTTTCCCGGACCATCTGCAGGTCGTAGCTGTTCCTGGTGGAGACCGTTTTGCCCTTGTAGCTGCGGTTGGTAAAATCTTCGAATACGCTGCCACCGGAGATGCTTTGCTCGCGGGCATGCGTGGCGGTATAGTCCTCGTACTGCAGGCTGACCGGTACATAGCCGTTTCCACCCTCTTCGGCATCTTCAGAAGAGTAACCGTCGCCACCGTCCGGACTCTCAATAGGTACCAGGGCGAAATCAGCCTCTTTGGCCGTTTCCACCACCTCGTAATACTCGCCTACAATGTCATGGCTGATCGGGTCTTCCCAGCGTTCTTCAATGGTGTTTCCGAACCAGTCGGTTCCGGCCGGAATGAACCTGCGTGGAATAAAGACCTTGAGCTTCTCTTCCAGCGGAAGGGCGCCAGACTCGTTCTTCAGCATCACCACGGAGCGCAGCTGGGCCCGGTAGCCCTCTTTCATAAATTCGGGACTCCCCACCGTCTTTGCGGTATGTTCTACATCCACATAGGGATTTTCAAAAAGACCGGTACGGAAAATATTTTTTAGCAGGCGAACAGCGGACTGCTCAAAGCGATCGCGCATGCGCTCTTCGCCGAACTCCTCCACGCCCATTTCGTAGGCTTCCAGCACGGGACCCATCTCGTTGTTGCCCCCGAACTGATCCACACCCGCTTTGATGGCCTTGTAGTGTCGTTCGGCCACCGACAGGTCCTCTACGCCCCACGGCTTGCCACTGAAAATATCAATACCCTGCGCGTCGGCAGTTACCAGCCAATCAGTGCATACCACCCCGTCGAAATTGTAGCGCTCTCGCAGCAGGTCGGTGATGATGTATTTGCTGTAGGCATTGCCTACGTTCTCGTTGTAAACCGTATCCTGGTTCAGCGATATAGTGTAATAAGGCATCACGGCAGAGGCCGAGCCGGTCTCCCCTTCCAGGTCAAAAGCCCCGTCTACAAAAGGTTTCAGGTGGTCTTCCAGGTTATCACCGGGAAATACGGCATAGGAACCGAAGGCATAGTGCGCATCGCGGCCGCCCTCCTGAGCGCCGCCGCCCGGCCAGTGTTTCACCATGGCGTTGACACTCTGGTAGCCCCAGCCGTCTTCCACCACCTGCGAAGATTCGGAATACTGAAAACCGTCTACATAGGCTCGTGCCATGTCGGCCGCAAGCTGCGGGTCTTCGCCCATTGTGCCGTCGAACCGGCTCCAGCGCGGCTCGCTAGCCAGGTCTATTTGTGGCGAGAGAGCGGTGGTAATGCCAAGTGCCCGGTATTCCTGAGAGGCTATCTCACCGAAGCGTCGCATCAGTTCGGGATCGAAAGTGGCGGCGATGCCCAGCGCACCCGGCCACATGGAGATGTCGCCCCCGGCACCTGCGTTATATTCGGCATAGGAGTCACTGCCGTGCCGCGGGTCGGAACTGGTATTGGATGGAATGCCCAGACCCAGACCCTCGGTCAGCGCCTGCATGGCGTTATTCCAGCGAGCGGCCACCTCCGGCGACTCCACACTGGTGATGAGCACGTGCCGCAAGTTATCTTCGGTCAAAAATGTCTTCTGCTGATCGGTCAACTCCCAGGGTTCGGCTCCGCTCTCCGGGTAGGCTTTGCCATCATAAGTGCTGGGACCGCCGAATCCCCCGCTGCCTGCCGGTATGGCCTGGTGACCGCTATAGAGCATGAGCCCGGCAATCTGCTCAATGCTCATTCGCGTGGCCAGGTCGCGCGCCCGCTCTTCGGCCGGCAGCCGCCAGTCTTCATAGGGATCCAGGGTACCGTTCTGATTCAAATCCTTAAACCCGTACCGGTCGTCCGTCAAAATCTCAACGCCGGAATCGGGCGAGTAGCCCAGTGTCACCACGTCGCTATTATTAACCAACCGGTAATCCCCGAAATCGCTTTCCGTCCATACCGGTCCGCTGCAGGAGACCAGAGTTGCCATGATTGCGAGGATAGAAGTAAGGAAAAGGCTTAGTGCTTTCAATGGTTATTCAGGTTACAGGTTATAGGTTACGGGATGCTGGATGCCAGTAGTAAGAAGTTAGAAGCTAATCTACTACGCTTAAGCTTCGAAGACTGCAGATGTTGTAAGTTAGAAGTTTGAATTTGGATTCTTCTCGTTTTTGCTGCTCACTCGTTACTCATTACTTTCTACTATCTACTTAAACAGCTTCGGCGTAAACTCAATGAGATAATCCCTCCAGACAAGCCAGGTGTGCGCACCTTCCGTTTCTTCATACACCACATCAAAGTCGTAATCTTCAAACATAGTTACCGTGGCCCGAGTGATATCCAGCAGAAAATCTTCCTTCCCGGTGGCAAACCAGAAGAGTTCCAAACCCTCCTTCAGGTCATCATTACTTAGAACTTCACTGTTCTGCTTCACATAAGCCGTTTCCGATGCTTCCACGACGCTGCCATCGTTATTAACAAGTCCGAAAACACCCGAACTGAATACCCCAATGTAGGCGTACTCATCCAGATTCGGAATGGCAATACCCAAGGTATGTGCCCCGCCCATGGAGAGCCCGGCCATAGCCCGGTTTTCCCGGTTGGCTTTCACCCGGTAGTGGCTCTCCACATAAGGTTTGATATCGTTTTTGAAATCTTGGATGAATTCATCCATAGGCAGTTCATCGCCATATCCAAAGGGACCGGTATGTCCGTCGGGCATTACCACAATCATCGGTTTGGCCTTGCCTTCTGCAATGAGATTGTCGAGTATGAACCCGGCCCGTCCTACTGTCGACCAGGCATCATCGGAGTCATATGCTCCGTGCAGCAGGTAAAACACCGGATATTGTCCTTCGCCTGATTCATAGCCCGGAGGAGTGTACACATGCATGCGGCGAAAACGATCCAGCGATTCTGAATGATAAGTTACCTCAGCCACAGCCCCGTGCGGCACATCACGGGTATCCATCATGGGATTACCCGGTACTGTCACCAAGCTCCATATATTTTCATTAGACTCACTGAAAGATGTATTTCGGGGATCAATCACTGAGATCCCGTTCACTTCGAACCTGTAGCGATAGGCGCCAGGTGCCAGTACATCGCTGGTCAGCTCCCACACTCCTTCCTTATTCTTTGCCATATGCCTGCTAAACATCGAACCCGGAATGTCACTGCTGCTCAGCTTAACAGAATCGGCATTGGGAGCCTGTATACGAAAAGTAACCCGTTGGTCACCATGTACTTCAGGGGATTTAGGCGGAGGGTTATTATTCCCCTGTGCAAATCCCTCTACTGTTACAAAAAGCAGCGCCAGTGTAAATACAATTCCCCTGTTTTTCCATGTTCTATTCATAAATACTCACCATCCTTTTATAATGTGTAATACCTTAAAATCTGTAAGTAACAAGACCTGATCATCCGGTGCTTGACCCTGAACAAGTAATTAAAAACCCCCACTTCTTGCAAGAAAATTGATGAGATATCTAACGTGATGATTTCAGGAGAACCCATAGTCGTAGATCATAATTAGAAACAGCAAAAACAGTAAGAGAGGAATAACCGGCTTTCTGAATTTTTGTTCTGCTCACCAGCTCAAACTACAATCGGGCATTTTCAGTATTTCTTACACCCTTAATCAGCAGCCAGAGACAGAGCGTCAGTTCGGCAATACCTGCTGAGATGGCGACCATCAAGAGGTAGATATCTTCGTAAGCCGGAACCAGAAGCATACCGAAGCTTTCTGTCAAATAACCAACTGACGCAATAGCCAGCAAAATACCCAGGAAGCCGGGTAAGAGATTTGACTTATATAAAAGATAACCCAACAATAAGCAATGGAGCCCGAAGAAAGCGCCGGCTATCAAATAACCCATACTGTGAAAGTCCATAAAGAGCAGCGCCCAAGCATCCATCTGTTCCGGTTCGAAGACCGAGAGGGCACCGGTACCGCCGGCCATTTTTAGTGCCGCGTAATGATTCAACAGGTTCAGGCTACCGATCGCAGGATGAGCAATCAGGCGCAACGAAGCCGCTACCAGAGAGAGTGTTTTACTAACCGGCTTAAGTAACCGGTACAAGAGAATGGCGACCACAGCGTCGCACATAAATGCAATGAGATCGCTTGCCAGTCCTAGGCGAAAAAGTCCTTCCGACTGCATGATGTTACGGGCTGTAGCGGTAGCATCTCCCGATACAACCAGAGTTGAACGCACAAAGCCTTCACTGAATCCGGCGCACACAATGATTACCAGGTACAAGAGTCCGGCAACTCTGGCATATCTCACTGCCTTACTGTGGGTTAATGGATCAGCCATAACTACCTATTGTCATTGCAGATCTGTTGCAATGTCATTTCTGTGCATCTACCGATGAACAAAATTAAAGGCCCTGCATTAGCAGGACCAATATTATCGAATTCTTTTACTTTAGGCATAAGAACCAGGTGCTACATGCCCTGAACGCTTGCCGGCATGGCTGCTTCCCACTGCCGAACACCAACCAGCGTACCTTCCTCGAATATAAATCGCTCAAAAAGCTTCCTTCTCATAACCGAACCGTCATTCATATAAACCACTTCCCGGCTATCTACAAGAATATTCACCCGGTTACTACCTGCTGCTTTGACCGGTATCACGGCATCTATTTCCCAGCTCAGTGAATCTGCAGAAGAAAAGAAAGCTGCCATGTCAGCCTGGGTCAACGGTCCTACCGTACCGTCACTCTGATGAAACATAACCGTATCCGCTGCCGACTCCCAAAGGGCTTCTGCATCCATATTGTTAAAGGCTTCTACCATATCCATAAAGATCTCATCTTCATAGGTTGTTGCAATGGTAAATGCGCTGCCGCTGTAGTCTCCGGTCATCACCATACCGTTGGAAGGAACTTCCTGATCGGTCTCTGCCGACTGGCATCCAACCATCACAGCTAAAACTAAAATTATCCCGTATCTCCCTAAAAAATCACTCATGAATTCCCCTTATTATTTAAGTTTAGAAAGTAGAAGTAACAAATTTTAGAGGAATTTTCCGACTCTTTTAGCCTGCCGGTTGAATTAATGCCAGTTACTCTTCCGATTATTCTGTTCAACCCATTCTTATTGACAATCTGTATTGCAGATTATTATAGAAAACTTAATAGGCAATCTACACTGATGCTTCTGCCAAACTTTACCTATATTTAAGGCTATAAATTTTTACCAAATCATTCCCGCCATGAACTTTAAACTGTTTATCCTAATCCTTGCAGCGGGCGGCTTCGCGCTATCCGGTTGCAGTAATACAGAGAATCAAGAAACATCAATGAGCAACAACCCTCTATTTTCAGCCAGCAGCTTACCCTTTCAAGCACCGGATTTCGAAGCCATAAAACCGGAACATTATCGTCCCACTTTTGAGGAAGGTATGAAGCGGGAGCTTGAAGAGATTGAAGCCATAGCAGACAATCGCGAAGCTCCGACTTTTGAAAATACCATAGTGGCCAAAGAGAAGAGTGGGGAGTTGTTAAACCGCACCTCTTCGGTATTCTATAATCTTGCCTCAGCACACACCAATGAGGAGATTCAGAAGATCCAAAAAGAGATGGCGCCCAAACTGGCCGCCCACTCCGATGATATCCTATTGAATGCACAGCTATATGACCGTGTGCGAACGCTCTATGAAAAACGTGAGGGGCTGGATCTGAACGAGGCCCAAATGAAGCTACTCGAAGACACCCATCGCGATTTTGTACGCGCAGGTGCACAGCTCAGTGAAGAACAGCAACAGCGGATGCGTGAAATCAACGAACGCATTTCTTCCCTGACTACCGAATTTCAGGAAAACCTTCTTGCCCTAACCAAAGAACGTTCGGTGCTGGTGAATGATAAAGAACAGCTTGACGGTCTGAGTGAAGATCGCATTGCAGCAGCCCGTGAAGCAGCTGCAGAACAAGGAAACGATAACGGATACCTGCTTACCATCACCAACACAACACGGGTACCGATATTGAAAGAACTCAATAACCGGGATCTACGACGTCGTGTCTGGGAGGCATCGGCTTACCGGGGTATCGGCCAGGATGACGGTATTGACAATCGTCCGTTAATACTGGAACTGGTAGAACTGCGCGCCGAGCAAGCTGAATTGCTGGGCTATCCGAACCACGCCGCCTACAAGCTGGATCCCCAAACCGCACAGACACCGGAAAACGCACTGGATATGCTGACGGATCTCATCCCGCCGGTGATTGAAAACACCAAACAGGAACAGGCAGATATCAAATCGATGATGGAAGCCGACGGTATTCAGGGAGAAGTCAAACCATGGGACTGGAATTATTATGCCGAAAAGGTTCGTCTGGACCGGTACAATATCGATCAGTCTGAAGTTCGTCCCTATTTTGAACTCGATCGGGTTCTCAAAGACGGTGTGTTCTTTACCATGAACAAGTTGTTCGGAATCAGTTTTGAAGAGCGGGAAGATCTACCGGTGTATCATCCGGATGTTCGCGTGTTTAATGTATACGATGAAGACGGATCACAGATTGGCCTCTTTTACGCCGACTATTTTGAGCGGGAATCCAAGCGCGGTGGAGCCTGGATGAATGCCTACGTGTCACAGTCCCATCTTCTGAACAAGCAACCGGTGATCGTCAACGTTCTGAATATTCCGAAACCAGCTGAGGGTGAGCCGGCGCTGATCAGCTTTGATAACGTAACCACACTCTTTCATGAAATGGGCCATGCTGTACACGGCTTGCTATCAGATGTGGAATATCCGTCACAGGCCGGCACCTCGGTACCACGCGATTTTGTGGAGTTCCCTTCCACCTTTGAGGAGGATTGGGCTATTCAGCCGGAGATTCTGGAGAACTATGCTGTTCACTATCAGACCGGAGATCAGATTCCACAGGAGCTCCTGGACAAAGTGATCGAAGCCAGCAACTTCAACCAGGGTTTTGACACGCAGGAATACCTCGCAGCTACTATGCTAGATTTGGAATGGCATCTGCTGGGAACCGATGAAATACCGGCTGATGTACAGGATTTTGAACAAGAGGCCCTGGCCAAGTATAACCTTGACATGGAAGCCATTCCGCCACGATACAAATCACCTTATTTCTCGCACATTTTTGCGGGAGGTTACTCAGCTAACTACTACTCTTACATCTGGAGCGGAGTGCTTGCCGCCGATGCCTTTGCATTCATGCAGGAGAATGGCGGATTGGAGAGGGAAAACGGCGATCGGTTCCGTAAATATATTCTTTCACAAGGCGGAAGTGACGAAGCGATGGAGCTTTACGAAGCCTATCGCGGTCAGGAGCCTGAAGTCAAACACCTGCTGGAAAGACGAGGCCTAGAAACCGAAATGTAGTTCTTTTTGGCCGCGGATTAACACTTATTTATTAATAGGTTGATACTTATAAGGTTTGGATGCATCTGATAAAATCCGTGCAATTCGCGGCTAAAATATTTTAGTACACTGCCGGGTTGATTGTGAGGTTACGGAATTCTACGGGACCGTGATCTCCCTGCAACATGATGGGGCCGGGCTCGCCTTCGTTACTGTCGAGCGCCCCGCCTGTGATACCGGGTATGGGACGATTGCATATCACTTCCACGCCATTTAGAACGACTGTAACCATTCGTCCGGTCAGGATAATTTCATAGCTCTGCCACTCCCCTGCCTTTTTTGCAGCGTTCACCGTGGGATCGATGAAACCGTAGATACCGCCGATGTAATGGCTTTCCGGTTCCAGTCCGTAATTGTCTTCAATCTGTGCCTCATACCTACCGCGGAGATAGATCCCGCTATTGCTCCCTTCCGGATAGCGAAACTCTGCACTCAACCTGAAATCGTTAAACTCCTGCTTGGTGATGAGATTACCGCCGGATTTATTATTAGAAAGGATACCATCCTTCATGACAAACTCATTGTTTTCAGGCACTATCCATGCTGATAACCCTTCTTCCAACAGGTCGATTGTCTCGCCCCATTCCGGTTCCTGCTTACGCTCCAGAGAAGGAGCGCGCACACCGGTCCACTGCAGTTTTTGGCCGTCCGGACTGTTGGTCCAGCCTTTAAGCATGCCGTCTTCCAGACGGAATTCGAAATGAGGATCTTCCTCATAGGCGTTCCACTGTGGGGGGATGGTAAAAGTGTAGGTACCGCTTTCGGAATCATATTGGATATGCGAAACGGGTCGTGCACTGCCGGCGGGACCTACAAATTGTCCTACCAGAGCTTTATTTCCAGAGGTTTCAATTTCCAGCCAAGATGGGTATTCCCCATTGGGTGTCTGTACGGTAATATCCCAGCGTCCCTCTGCTTCCGACCCCGGTATTTGCGATTGAGCAAGGAGAGTATTGTTGCCGGAAGACAGTAAAAGGATCAGTAGTATAGGAAGGAATTTTACAGACAATCGCATGATAAACCTCGGAATGACCTATTGAAATTTGTGACAGGTTAGGCAGAGCGGAATAAAATCACAAATCTAAAACTATGTTAACCTTAGTTCCTTTGTGGTATAACTTGAAAGGTTAAATCAATTTATACTAGGACCTTTTTAGTTGTACCACAGAGGGGCACTGAGAAGCACGGAGGTGCACAAAGGGAGTTTAGTTGTCGGTTCTGCACTCATAAATGATCTCATTTTCTACCTCATCGGGTTCATTGATGATAACATAAAACTAATCCAGGTAACCGATATTTGACATTTGATCATATTTATAGTGTAGTGTTTTCCCTGATTGTCTGGCGGTCCGGGATATTGTAATCTTCTTTCTACCGGCTATTGAGCTGAAGCCGGCTATTTGGTATCACCGCTGATTAAATTGGAGAGTAAGCCGATTATGAACAGGAGTATTCATAAAATAGGTTATCGGGCTGGGCTGGTAGCCTTTTGGGCAACAGTGACCTTTTATATTGTTCAGATGCTGCAGATCTGGGGAATGCTTCTCTTTCCCTGGGATGAAATCCTGATTTATGGGTTCTCACTCTGTATTACCCTGCCCTTTCTGATGGAGATGTTGGCCCTTCATTATGCCGTCCCTTCGGATAAAAAATTCTGGAGTCATGGTGCATTGACCTGTACCGTGGTTTACGTAGTGTTCGTTACGGCAAACTATGTGGTACAGCTGGCGACCGTTATTCCCATGACACTTCAAGGTTCGGGTGATGAAATTCAATTATTGCGGCAGACGCCGCATTCCATGTTTTGGGACTACGATGCCATCGGCTATATCTTTATGGGTTTGGCGGCATTCATTGCAATCCCGGTATTTGAAAAAAACGGCTTTCAGCGCTGGGTTCGTTACAGCTTCATTGCTCATGTTTGGACAACTCCTTTGATCGCCTTTGTCTACTTCTATCCTGATTTTTCAAACGAGCTTCTGCTTTTGGCTACCCCCTGGGCTATTACTGCTCCCCTCTTTATGGTGATGCTGGCCCTATGGTTTAAAAAACAAATGGGAGATGAGGTTTTGTCTTGAATGATTTCAAACTCTAGAACTGAGAATATTCAATTGCCCTCCTCATCTTGAAATATTTCTTCAATCCTTTTGTCGAATAACCTGGCCATTTTAAAAGCCAAAGGCAAACTCGGGTCATATTTACCAGTCTCTATGGCATTTACCGTTTGGCGTGATACCTCTAGGGCATCGGCCAGATCTGCCTGGGTCCAGTCACGTTCAGCTCGAAGTACCTTTAAGCGATTCTTCATTTCAAACTCCGGTATTTGATGAAAATAGATCCCAGGTAGGTCAAACTGATTAGTATCACCAGGAAGGATATTTCAGCATCACCGCTGATGACGTTCGTTGCATCAGCCAGCGAGTAACTTAACCCGGCGACAATTCCAACACCCAGCGAAATAGCCATCGACTCAAGTTGAATCTTTTGCATCATCTCATCCTGTTCTTTCAAATATTGAATATTGGCATAGATCATACCAAAACCTACCAGGGCATTTAACAAAATGGCCGCGATGGAAGCGATATTATTGTAGCTCCATATTAATTCAGGTCCGAAGGAACCGATTGCCATGGTAACCAGGTATGCGGCCGTCCAGTAGGCAAGATGAAGTGTTTTTTGTTTTACCCGGCTTGACCAATTACCGGATTGTGCACTTTGTGTATTCATTTGTCAACCTCATTTGTATTTTTGTAAAGTTTATTTTACTCATAATACACCTAAGTAAACTAAATGTCAATATTACTTTACAAAATAGTTGTGATACTTGACAAAAGAATGAACTTTGTGTAACTCAGTGGTAAAAATCCGAACTGGCTCTTGAAATACTATCAATGAAAGTAGCCTTTCAAGCTATACCACATAGGGGCACTGAGGAGCTCGGAGGTACACATAAGGGGGGGTTAGCGATCAGTACGGCATTCATCAATGATCTCATCTTCTGCCTCATCGGGATCGTTGATGATAGCATAAAAATCATCCAAGTATTCGGTTGCCTGCTCAAACTCATCCTGCTCGAGTGGCGGGGTTAGGTCCCGGTAAAGCGCATAGATGGCACTCTTGTGCCGGTTAAAGAAAGAGAATTCGGCCCTGAACACTTCCGGACTCCGGCAAAAACCCCGGAAGAGACGCTGCCGTACCGTTCGAATATTCAATATGGGATTGGGTTCCGCGTACCTCGTATTGATGATACCGCTCCAGTCAAAATCGTAAGGAATGGCATAGGGTGTTTGACCACCTATTGGTAACACAAGTTTGATATTATGCAAAGCGGGGATAGACCAGTCGGTATTTCCCATCATATACTGAAAAATGGCTAGTCGATTGCTAAGATCGTAATCGGTAACATCCGGATGTACATTCTCTACTTCCACTATTCTTCCTCCCAGGCGTTCCGCCATCTTGTCCTCATCTTCGAGAATAAAATTATAGCGGGTAAAGGGTTCGTCTCTCTTTTCGCTATCAACGTAGGTTACTTTAACCAGTCTGACCCGGAAGCTCTTATCCGTCAGTAGACTGTACGCGCGGTAGATCAGGTATTCCTGCAGCACATATTGTTGATATTGGGAGCGCCTGGTCTGGCAGTGGGTTACCAGCTTTAGTTTTTTCTGACCTTCAAAAACAGTCCCCTCTACAGTTTCTTTCTCAAATCTCATGCGTAAAGGCGGGAATCGACAGTTTTCACGTTGCCTGCGAAAATTTCCTCGTACCTTAACGCGCGCCTCCACCTGCCTGACCTCTCCATCTTCACTGTTCCAGGTTACCAGTAGCGGATGATAATCGGTCTCATCTCCCCGGTCTCTCAGTACCCTGCGCATATCCATTTCCATGGTGATTTCGAGGGCTTCATCACTTTCAAATAGCGGATAAGAATAAGAAGAGTCAGCAGCTTCGTTTTCCTGCGCCTTTATTTCAGGTGAAAATGTCGCACTTAAAAAGCAGAGCAGTACGATAAGTTTCCATCCACCCGGGCATAAAGGAACACTCCTCATTTGCCGGTTTTCCATTTCTGTGCTGTTGTGCATATCCCCTCCTATTACATGTAACTGTAAGGAGGCAATAACCGGATGTATTCAGGGTTCCTGCACCGGGCATTAGGTACAGAAATTCTACGATGATTTGAATTCAATCTGCTTTAAAGGAGTGTAAAATGCAAGTTAAGCCTTTCTGTCATAAGCAGATTGAGAACATTCGGTTCACTTCCGGCGGGTTTTACATCGCTTTTCTGTTGGCAGGCTTGACCCCTGCATATTTCAGGCAGATCATAAGTACGATGCCGTAGGCAAGGTGCATGGAGAGTCCTGCCATGATGATCAGTCCCGGGAACCAGGTATCTGTGTAGAACACACCGAAAGGTTCACCGGCTGCCAGAGACACCAGCGGGGATACGACCAATCCTGCCAGTAAGGTGATAAGCACCCCGAATATAACACCCTGAATAAACCAGTTGCCGGGTATTCGCTTTTGCAGCATGGCCACCCATATTAGGGAGAGAATGATACCAAACATGTAAAAAGCAGCATTCCCCCACAAAATGGTATAAGGGTCTGCCTCATGTGCAAGATTAAACGATTCGGTTAGAAAATATCCCACATCGATTACGGGTAAACCCAGTCCGCTTTGCAGAAAACCGGCCATTGACATCACGAAAGTTGCTATAAAGCCGGATATGACCGTCCGCCAAAAATCACTTGAATTGATCATAATCCCATTCCCTTTTTATAATTACAAAGTGTACCCGGTAATATAGCAATTAGGTTTTCAATTTAAAGTAGATCGGTAGGCTATATTGAACCCGTACCGGACGACCGCGCTGTTTGCCCGGTTTGAAATGGGCCTGCTTGACCACACGGAGTGCTTCCTCGTCGCAACCACCTCCGATGCCTCGAATGACCTGCGGATCTTCAACCTCTCCTTTTTCATTTACGATAAACTGAATGATAACCTTTCCCTGTATACCGGCTTTTTTTGCCTTGTCGGGATAATCTATCATCTGCTGCAGGGATTGGATGCCACCGATAAGCTCCGGCATCTGTTCTACTACCACGAAAAAATCCTCCTCTTCTTCCTGACCTTTTTCTGCTTCCTGTTCAGGTGGCGGTGGCAATTTCAATTCTTCATCAATATTGAATTCCGCATCAATATTCAGTACCTCTTCCTCAATTATCTCGTTATTGGGAACTGCTACGGGTACCTGCGGTCTGGGCGGCGGTGGCGGACGCTTTTCTTGCTCCGTCTGTTCGATTTCTTCCATTTTTACGATTTCATCCTGAGCCGTGAATTCGAGATCCTCCCCTTCACCGCTTTTTAACGGAACCCTCATTAAAGCGATGAAGATCAGTAAACTGAGGATCATTCCCACTTCCAACAAAACCGTATAGTACTTTTTGATATTCGCTTTCTTATAAAATGGCAACATAAGTACCTCCTCTCAAATTACCTTCAAGATATAAGACATCTTTATCTTTTATTTGATGGTAGCGTACAGAATATTTGCCTGAATTACGAGTTGCCAGAGCACTATAATAGTGTAGGGGAATTCCCTACTTAAAGTTGAACTCGTAACACTTAGAGGAGTAAAAACGGAAAATGAATACTTCGGAAGGGTTTAGAGTTTTAATATGTTATACCACTGAAAGAGAAATGCACTTAATCATCTGATTTTATTATGGAACACATGGATCGTCTCCGCAAAGAGATAGAAGACTACATCTTTGAGAATGGAAAAGAGTATGATCGCCTCCTTATGTCAAAAAGTTTCTACAATAAGCTCAAGAAAGAAGCTGATGAGAATGATTTTGATGTGGATCTGCCCAATCTCGAAATAAAGGAGCACACCAATTACGACTTCAAGCTTCTTCCCTGAATTTCTTAGAGGTTGGTAACAAGACGCACCAATCTTACCACAAACCCTGTGAAGTTACACTGTCGACCGCATTTTAGGTGTGCTTGACACCTAGCTTCAGAATTTCCGGCTGAACAAGTTCTTCATAGTCGCTGTAAGCCAGCTTAATCACTTCCCTGTGATTACCGGCATTGAATGCGATGATTTCGTCATCCGTCAGCGACTCAGCCACAAGGGTATCCATATCATATAAGTTGCCGAATGGCGGCATGGCCCCGGTTTCGGATTCCGGGAACAGGCTTTTGAACTCATCTTCAGAAGCCAATTCCACATCGCCGGCATCCAGGGCTTCCCGGATTGCATTAAAGTCAACGTCATGAGTGGATGGCAGTACCACCATCTTCATATCGCCGTCGGCCTTTACCATAACGGTTTTTACCATGTCCTTACCCGGAATATGAGCGGAAGCGGCCACTTCCTGGGCTGTGAATGCTTCGGAGTGGGAAACAACCACATATTTTTTACCGTGTTTGTCGAGGTAGTCAGTTAGTTTGCTCAGTGCCATAATACCTCCCTTTTTCTTTTAAGCTTTAATGAGCTCCTTAACTGAAAATAATGAACTCAGAACTTGAAGTCATTTTTTTTGAAGGGGCGGAGATACAGAATTCAGGAGTCAGGAGTCAGGAGTCAGAATTCAGAATATTGGTGGCAGGGAAATAGTATCATATTTATAAAATGATGTCATCCTGAACATTACCTTAGGTATCCCCTTGGGAAATTCAGGATCTATAACAATAAGTTATTCAAGTCTCATATAATTCTTCTATAGTGAACATATTAGCAGCTACAACTCTGTTACAAAAGGTTATGTA
The DNA here is from genome assembly GCF_011059145.1 of Halalkalibaculum roseum. Taxonomy (NCBI): domain Bacteria; kingdom Pseudomonadati; phylum Balneolota; class Balneolia; order Balneolales; family Balneolaceae; genus Halalkalibaculum; species Halalkalibaculum roseum. Next base: position 64,502 of record NZ_JAALLT010000004.1, read on the forward strand.
TGAACGCTGAATTTACAATCAATATAGATCCCGGATCGGGGTCCGGGGATGACAACTATATTTTTCGATTTAAATCTCTCAAGAACAGATAAAATAGATACTGCAAAATCTTAAAATTGCATATTCCGACTCCTGAATTCTGTATTCTGACTTCCGCAACCTGCCTTCTACCTCCTCAGATCCTCTTCCGGGGCCGGTTTATTTTCTAGCACCTCTTCGATTCGATCCATGATATCCGAATCGAGTTTATCAAGGGCATCTACCGCTTTCATATTTTCGCGTACCTGCTCAGGTTTGGAAGCGCCGGTGATCACCGTGCTGACATCCTCGTTTTTGAGACACCAGGCAAGAGCCATCTGCGGTAGGGAGATACCGATATCTTTCGCTATGGGTGCCAGCTTCTTCACTTTTTCAAGCTTTTTCCGACCGCTCTCTGTTTCCAGCAGCTGCTCCCGAAGCCAGTCATAATCATCCATCGTAAGTCGCGTACCTTCAGGTATCCCGTCGTTGTATTTGCCGGTTAGCAGACCACTGGAAAGAGGACTCCAAATGGTTGTCCCCAGTCCGATATCATCATAGAGATGACGGAATTCCTGCTCCACTTTTTCACGATGGAACATATTGTACTGCGGCTGTTCCATCAGCGGGGGTCGGAGGTGTTCATTGCGGGCGAAATCGTATGCATGCCGAATCTGCTCGGCACTCCATTCACTGGTGCCCCAATACAATGCTTTGCCTTCCTTAATCATCTGGTTCATGGCCCGGACGGTCTCTTCTATGGGGGTGTCTTTATCCGGCCGGTGACAGAATAAAAGATCTACATAATCGGTTTGCATGCGCTTCAGGGACGCCTCGGTACCCTCTTTGATATGCTTAAAGGACAAACCCTGATCATTCGGCCCTTCGCCTCCCCAAAATATCTTTGTGGAAAGAACCAGATCGGATCGTTTCCAGCCTGCTTTTTGGATAACATTACCCATCATTGTCTCTGAATCTCCGCCGGCATAAACCTCCGCATTGTCAAAGAAATTAACGCCCGCTTCATAGGCAACTTTCATAGATTCATAGGCCACGTCTTCATCAATTTGCTTGCCGAAAGTGACCCATGATCCAAAGGAGAGAGCTGATACTTTCAAGCCTGATCTACCCAGAAATCGATATTCCATATTTTGTTATCCCTTTTTTCATTTGAGTGTGATATAAACCAACGATCAACACGTCTTTTGCGTTCTAACTTCACCTTATTGAGTAACTGTCAGATTTAACAAACAGGAAATAAATCCGCTTACTGTCTGTTTACGTATTGTAACTTGAAGAAGTAAAGGAACTCTTTAATCAATTTAGCTATTATGAAGGCACTGACGTCGATTCTATTAATCAGCACGCTTGCTTTGGCCGCATGCAGTTCCAAAGCACAAAGCGGTGAAATTACAAATAATGAAGACATTGAGGTTTCAATGAATAACGAAAATTATGAAACAGCAACCTTTGGAGCCGGTTGTTTCTGGTGTGTTGAAGCGGTATTTGAGGAATTAAAAGGCGTAAAAAGTGTTAAAGCCGGCTATGCGGGCGGGCATATTGAAAATCCAACCTACAAGCAGGTGACCACCGGTACTACCGGTCACGCCGAGGTGGCACGCATTATTTATGATCCTGAGGTGATCAGCTTCGAACAGCTGCTAACAGTCTTCTGGCACACGCACAATCCCACGACCAAAAACCGGCAGGGAGCGGATGTCGGTCCGCAATATCGCTCCGTGATTTTCTACCATAATGAAGAGCAAAAAGAGCTGGCTCAGAAATCATTGAAGGAGACGGATGCATCGGATCTATGGGAGGATCCCATCGTAACGGAAATTGAACCCGTTAGCAATTATTCGGAAGCGGAGAACTATCATCAAAACTATTATGCCAATAATCCCAATGCGGGGTATTGCCAGGTGGTCATAGCTCCCAAACTGAAGAAGTTCCGTAAGGAGTTTTCTAACCTGTTAAAGGAAGAGGTAAAAAGCTGATATTGAAATAATCTTAATAGCTAGGAATTTGAATAACCGACTTCTTGCATTCAAGAGACAATCTACACAGCTTCTCTCTTGTATAACCTGCGGATGAGAAACAGTGCACAACAGAGCGGCGGAATGAGAAGGAGGAGCTAACTGAGTCGCTCTTTGCTGGAATGAGCCCATATCAACGCTGCACTCAACTTCTTTTATTGTTGCTACTGTTCCCTGTTAACCCCGACGATACGAGGCCCGCTTTTTTCCAGCGCCACATAGACCTTAACCGGTTTATACCCGATATCTTCCCGTTCGGTATAAAGCCGAAAGTTAATGACTCGTGAAGCTTCTGATGAAGTCTGTTTAATTCCGGCAATATTGAATATCGCTCTATTTTCTTCCGTTCCCCTAGCTTTGAGTACCTGTTTATTTCCAGCAAATACTTCATAGCGATACCTGGTATTGTCAGCCCTGAAAATATTACCTTCTACACCAAGATCGACAAAATGCAGCACCAGGTCGCCATTCGTTATTTCCGCTCGAAATTTATCCAGCGGGTTTATTCTGCTGAACCAGTATTCACCGATCTTATCTCTTCGGTTGATAAGAATCTGCCATAAGAAAGATTGGGCTTCCCCATTGGTGATCCTACCGGTTTTTACGATTCTGCGAATATCTTCATCGCTAAAACTCATCACCTGCTTGGCACCCCAGTAGGCATCCCGAAGGGTCATATTCTCAAAGGCCGGCAGCGGATGTGCCGTAACCCACTCCTCTGGCTCAAAGATATCCGACCTGAAATAACCCACCGAAGGAAACGGTGTTATTGCCTGATCTTTCTCCCACACATTTACATTCATGCCGAGGGAGAGCGTGTTCAAAGCCATATAGCGCGGATCAATCAGGTAAGCCTGACCGTCTATGGGAGTGTGAACACCCGCGCCGTTAGCTCCGAGCGTACTCCCAAAGTCCTGCAGATAGTGCTTCACATAGCCTCCTTCGGTATAGACTGCAAGTGAATTGGCGTCGCGTCGATCGGTATCGTTTAGCCATGAGCTGATAACCCGCAACCCCCTGAGTTCCCGTCGATGTTCGTGAGCCACCCGGTCATTGGGATCGTCGTCTCGAGTACCTTCAAAACCCCATGGCCCGATCGGAGTACCCTCCACAAACTTAATTGCTATAGTCCTGACCTTTCCAAAACGATTTCTCGGACGTTCCAGCAGTGTATTCTTGATATCGGCCTGCGTCATTTCGCGCCGCCGTCTGCCCTCCCTTACCATCACACTATCTTTTATGGTGAATTTTGACGGATTTAGGTAGGTGATAGTCGCTTCCGGAACGTTGTAACCGGCTGCATGGAAAAACTTGGTACTGATGACTTCTGAAGAGGTACGCAACTCCGGAAAATCAGGACTGTCAAATTTTATCAGGTAACGATCACCTTTCCGGTCTTCTATAAAAAACCAGGCATTGGGTCCGCCTATGCTGGCCTGAAAAATAGTCCAATTGCCGGTGGTGTCCGGTGGTGCAGTCTCATTTGGACCATTAGCTAACTCTTCCAGGGTCATTGGATTATAAAAGTGACGGTAGTTATACCAACTCGATTCCGGCGGCTCATCCAGAACATTGATATTGTCGGCTTCCCTGGGTTCGGAAATTCCCAGTACCATTCCGGCCGATCTGCCGACCGTATTCAAATTGAGCGGCTTTCGCAGCTGATGAAAAAGGGTATAATTCAACTGCTCCCAGTATCGCGAACGATCTACCTGTTCCGGTTGGGGAATGGCTGAGGTATCCGGGTCGAAAACCTTTACCGGACCCCGAGTATAGTGTTTTGTATTGGCACAGCCACACAAAAGTATCCCTATTATAAGTCCAAATAAAACCGGGATTTGCTTCAAATTAAATATGTTCTGCAATTCACTCACTGTGTATCAAAAATTAGGTGCAATGGATAGAATGGTTCGGGATGATTCTTTACTGAAAGCAAATTCGACCCTGAAAGAGAGATTTTCGCTTCCCAGAAAATGCAGTCCGAATCCGTAACCTGCGTGAAAATCTTTCAAATGTACATCATTGAAATTCCTGAATACCTGTCCCTCATCCAGAAAAAGTACAACATCTACAAAATCCCACATTGGGTAGCGATACTCCAGTGTAAACAGCAGTGATTTATCGTCTCGGTACCGGTCGCCCCTGAGCCCGCGAAGTCCCCGTGAATCCCCGATGCTGGGAAGCTCAAAAAAGGGTATGGTTTTATCTGCTATGGGTTCCGCTCTTTCCAGTCGGGTTTTAAAAGCCAAGCGCCTGGTGTTGGGTAAAAAGGGCAAGGCGATAAATTCCTGCCATTCAAACCGGTATTTAAAAAATGCATAGCGATTATCATCTATGGAGTGGTGATAGCCTCCCCTGAAAAGAAACCTGCGTCCTGTATATGTTCTCGGCTCTTCTTCAGCAAGATCGATACGCAGCGATATGCCGGCAGCAAAAAGTTCCGTCCGGCCTTTCAATGAGGTCGGGAAAGGCGGCAGGTTGTCGTCCCGCCTGCTGCTCTGCCTGATAATAGCATTTCGATACGATCCCCAGAAAGCAACCGAATGCACCTCGAAAACCGGTAGCGAATAATCAATCCGTGCATTAATTTCCTCCACCGAATAGCGTGTCTCCTCATCCAGGGAGGCTTCATTGCCCAGAAAAAGCGATTCCATGGGGTCATTGTAGTAGACAGAGTTAAATTTTATCTCGTCTTCCGTTTCAAAGAAACCCGGTATATTATACTTTAAATCAATTTTATTGTATTTACTGGAACCGAATAACGCCTCTACCCGCCACTCATGATCACTGCCCAAAAAGTCACGATTAAATATCAGTCCGCCGAAGGCCGTCCTGGTCTCCACGCCCGTCTCAATTAGCGGATAAATACCGAATCGACCCCGCTCTCCTTCCAGCTGATCGGGGAATTTTCGTTCTGCCAGTCGAAAACCTTCTCCAATAGGCCAAGTTAACAAGTCTACCGCATAGGAAGGCAATGCCAGCAGGTGATAGCCAAAACTTCTTTTGGTTTCATATGGCTCAAAAACGGTTAAATCAGACTGAGCGTCCTGAGATGATTGCTGAGGATCCTGGGCGTGAAGCGTATGTAAAAAGGAGAGCCAGATGATCACCGAAACTGCTAGTAGTCGGAAATTACCCACCCTGTGAGTGTTAATAATCATGCTATCAATAAAGAATCTACTGGAGTAACAGTCAAAACAGAATCTATTGTAAAAGAAAGAAAATCACAGTATTACCAATATAAATCTTTCAAACAAATGAGCTCTAATATGTTATATTGAATGCTAAAATTATTCGGATCTATGAAAATATCGGCATTTAGTATAGTGATTCTGCTTTTATTTAGCTCGCTTGCCTGTTCGCAGGACAAGGCAGATACTACCATGACTTTTGAGGAATATGAGCCCAAATCCACGCTCGTTGTTCCTGAACATATTGTCAAAAGTGCCAAATACCCATTCATCGACGTTCACAATCACCAATGGCGCATGGCAACACAGGATGTCTCCGAAACCACAGCCGAAATGAACGAGTTGAATATGGCGGTCATGGTTAATCTCAGCGGGCGAAGCGGAGATGCATTGAAAGCAGCCATTGAAAACGTCAATGAACATGCTCCCAACCGTTTTATACAGTTTGCCAATATCGACTTCGATAATATTGACGATCCTGATTGGACAGAAAAAACTGTCAAGCAACTTGAACAGGACTACAATAACGGAGCAAGAGGGCTAAAAATTTTCAAGAATCTTGGCTTAACGGTTACAGACAGTGAAGGCAATCGTGTGCCGGCTGACGATCCCCGCATAGATCCGGTCTGGGCAAAATGCGGCGAACTGGGTATACCGGTACTGATACATACCGGTGAACCGAAAATATTCTGGGCACCGATCGATAAATACAACGAGCGCTGGCTCGAAATGAAGCAGTTTCCCAATAGGCATCGGAGTCCTGAAGAATATCCCTCCTGGGAAGAAGTGATGAGCGAGCAGTGGAATATCTTTCGCAAGCATCCTGAAACCACTTTCATAAATGCCCACCTGGGCTGGATGGGGAACAACCTGAGCAGGCTGGGAGAGCTGATGGATGAGTTTCCCAACATGTACACCGAAATCGGGGCCGTCCTCGCTGAACTGGGAAGGCAGCCGCGTTTCGCCCGCCAATTTTTTATAAAGTACCAGGATCGCATTATGTTTGGTAAGGATTCCTGGAGGCCGGAAGAGTATTATGTCTACTTCCGGGTGCTGGAAACTTCTGACGAGTATTTTGACTACTATCGAAAACGTCACGCCTTCTGGAAAATGTATGGATTGAATTTACCCGATGACGTGTTGCAAAAAGTGTACTATAAAAATGCACTGAGGATTATTCCGGATATCGACCGAACTCTATTCCCCGGAAATTAATAACAGTGCCTTAGCTACCGCACATTTGGCGGCCATATGGTATTTGTGTTACTGTTTTCTTAAACATCAAAGCATAATATAAATTCAATAAACGAGGTAACTGTTATGAATATATTTAAACAATTATTAGGCACCGGGCTTACCGCATTGCTTGTGGTGGCACTATTTTCTACAACTGCCGAAGCACAGGAACGCGGAAGTGATGAAGCGAGGGTAAGCCCCAATGCTACGGTAAGCCAAACCATCGGCACTACGGAAGTGACACTCACCTACGGGCGTCCTTCGGTTAATGACCGGACTATCTTTGACGGACTGGTTCCTTTCGGCCAGGTATGGAGAACCGGTGCGAATGAGTCAACAGCCATTACGTTTTCAAGTGATGTGATGATCGAAGGTGAAACGGTGGAAGCCGGCACCTATTCGCTCTATTCCGTACCCGGTGAAGATGAGTGGACCATCATAATCAACTCTAAGTTATCATGGGGAACCCAGTACGACCAAAGTGCTGATGTACTACGTGTCAACGTGGAACCCGAAATGGGAAGAGAAGTTGAGCAGTTCATGATCTACTTCGAAAATGTTTCGGAAAATTCAGCCGAGTGCGTACTTCACTGGGATACCACCAAGGTGCCCTTCACCATTGAAGTCTAGATCATATTCAAAATTCAGAAGGTCATATAAAGCACAGGGATGAAGATGGGGCCCTGCCCCATCACAGTCTCTTATTGTTATTCACATTTCTGTGGGGAGCCAATTTCGTTCTGGCCGAAATAGCGCTGGAAGAGATGGCTCCCATTTCTTTTAGTGTCTCCAGATTTGCAATGGGAGGCATTGCCATGTTGCTGGTGCTCTACTACCAATGTTATTATGATGCCAAATCCAACAATAGCTCATTTCAATTTTTCCCGCCCATTGACAGGCAAGACTGGGGACGCCTCCTTCTGGTATCGGTTCTAGGTGCCACCCTGGCACCCTGGCTGGGTATCGAAGGACTCGGACTGACCCATGGAGCACGAGCCTCTATCTGGCTGGCTTTGGGACCTGCAATCAGCACCGGTTTCGGCTACCTTCTCACCACCGAGAAGATGGGAAAGTTCGGTTATATGGGTGTGATACTTGCCGGAATGGGTACCATTCTGCTGGCTTTTGACGGTATCCGTCCCGAACAGGGGTATTGGCTCGGCGATTTACTGCTTTTTGCCGCACTCGCCATGACGGTCGTTGAACTGCACCTCATCAAACCGCTGGCACGTAAATACGGATCCGTTTCCATGGTAGCTATGCGAACAGTTATAGGTGGATCTCTATATCTCGTTATTGCTTCCCCTTCGCTGGTCGGTGAAACCTGGCTGAGCCTGGGTTTCTGGACCTGGGTTGCCATTCTCGCCGGTGGAGCTATTGGCGTCGGTGTAGGTCAGTGGGTCAAGGTACGGGCCCTTCGCTCCCTGGGGCCAACGCAGGTAGTCATTTATGGCAACCTGGTACCCATTGCGGCCATCATCATCGCATGGCTGGCCATCGGAACCAACCCTTCTATTTATGAATTGCTGGCCGGTGCACTGATCATTATCGGAGCCATCTTTATTCAGGTAATTGACGAGGGGAAAAAGAAGCTCTCATCCCGCATGCAAACTTCCGGTGACGATGAATTAACTGTTATGGCCAGTTCCAAACAGGACTAGCAACACCGACCGGGCAAGACGCGCCAGTAAAACGAGGAATTAAGAGTAAAATAATTCTGGGCGGCTAACCCTGCCCGGTTTCCTTTTTCGGCTTTCATCACAGATTGAGCAGAGATCCTGTTTGCTCTCTTTAAAGCAATTGTGAACACACCTCCAAGGTCATGCCATGGAATTTTGTGCCGGCTTTTTGCTTTTACAGTTGTGAGATTGAGGTTCAAACAGTAATTAAATCAACTATCCATGACTCTACTAAAACATTTTACAGGTATCATTGTACTTTTTGTAATGCTCAGCTTGTCAGCTACAACCGTTAATGGTCAGAACATCCCTGAAAAAGGTACTATCGGTTTGTCGGCATCCCTGCAGGGAAATCAAACCAACCTGAGCATGCCAATCTGGACATCCGATAATGTAGTCATTGCTCCCTTGCTGGGTATTGTTCACGAAACGGATAGCTTTACAACCATCAACATAGGAGTAAAACCACGGTTTTACAGGGCCATAGGTGACGATTTCGCCAGTTATTTCGGTTTCCTGGGACTGTTACAGAATAATTCTCCCGAATTTGGCGATGATGTCACCAATTTCCTGATCGGTATTAACGGAGGCGGGGAATATTTCCTTAACACTCATTTCAGCATGGGCGTAGAAGCGCAGCTGAATTTCCTGATCAGAGATAATACAGATGACCGCATTTCTACCGGCGCCGCTATCACCGGCACGTACTATTTTTAGGTACTGACATTCCAGTATCACAAAAAGCTCGCCTGCTTTACAGGCGAGCTTTTTTTAGCATTTAAAAAAGGCGAATCCACTCAAGGATTCGCCTCCTGCATAAACTATGATTATCGCTCAAGGTTTAAAATCTAAATGAGAGCTGCAGCCGGAAATTCCTGCCCGCCTGCGGGTAGTAATAGTTAAAATACTGTTCGTCTCCACCCGCGATATATCCGAAGGTATACCCGTTGGTCTCGTATTTTTTATCGAAGATATTGTTAACCTGTAGATTTGCCCGAAGGCCGCTCAGCACAGGGATAGAACTGAAGTTATAGCCAAGACGGATGTCATTAACCAGGTATGGATCAATTGACCTTGCGTCGGTTTGTGTATTGTCAAGATATTGTCGAGAGACATATTTTGTAACCAGTTCGGAACTGAAACCATTCTCGGTAAAACTTAAAATGGAGTTTCCGATAAATGATGGGGAAAACGAGATATCCGTATCTTCATAGGTTCTGCTCTCCTGACCTGTGAAATTAAAACTCGCATCATATACATCAATGAACTGCTCATACTCATCAATTTTATTGCGGCTGAAAGTAGCATTACCTGACCACTCCAGCTCAGGCAGTATTCTAACCCCGGCCTGAAGTTCTATACCGGCACGGTAGCTGTCAGGCACATTCTGGCGAATGGCCGAACCCACATCGTTGAGCTCACCGGTTGGTATTAACTGGTTTTTGTAATCCATGAAATAGAGATTCAAACCCGCAAAAAAGCGATCAAACTCTGCCTTATAGCCCGCTTCCCAGTCGTACATTGTTTCATGCTCAGGACGATTTTCGGGCGTGGAATTCACATATTCGTCCCGGGTCGGTTCCTTATTACCCACACTGAATGAAGCAAAGAGGCGGTGATTTCCTTTCCTATAAACCAGTCCGGCCTTGGGATTAAAGAAGGTCAAGCGATCGGTTTGTTGTACATCCACAATCTGCTGTCCCCCGCCCGGTGCCTGCAGTTTGTCTTTGCCCAAAAAGTCATAGGTGATGCGGCGGGTCTGCATATCCACGTAACCGCTCAGGTTATCCGTAAAATAGTACTGCAATTTCGCGTAGAGATTACCGTCGGTTTTAAACGCATTGTTGTCATAGTAGCGGTTTTCTACATCTGTATTACCCAGGTATTCGGCCCAGATAACCTCCCCATAGTGATCACCGTCATATTCATTATATCCTCCGCCGAATGTAAATGTAAAATTGTTATCCTTTTGATACTGGGTGGAAAAAACCGTCCCGTAAAAATGATTATCCAGCCACAACTGTCTTACGAGATCGCTTTCTGTAATAGTGGTATTGGGTAAATCAATGGGCTCAATCTGGTATTGACTGAGGGATTGATCGGCTTTGTACTCCTCATAATAACCGCGGCCGTAGGTATAGTGCACAGAGGCATTGGCATCCCAGTTTTCGGAAAACTGGTAGGAGTAGTGCAGCTGATAGTGATCCTGCTGGTAATTATCCGTCTGATCCTCATATGGTTCTCCCGGCTTTTCCTGTCCCGCCGGATTGTAGGTACGATCTGAATCCAACAACTCTTCAGGTACCCCGTACCAGGATTGATAGGTAGTTTCCACACCGGAAAAGACATCCGCTCGCAGCAGGCTGTTATCCCCGTGGCGGGCACCGCTCAGGTAAAAAGATTTCAGATCAGAAGAAGCTCGATCGATATAGCCGTCGCTTGTAATTTTGGAAAGGCGTCCCTCAAACTGCCACCCGTTGTCCATCAGTCCGGATCCAAGCAGCACGTTCATCTTTTGCGTGTTAAACGATCCGATACCGGCATTTACCTCGCCGTAGGCATTCGGACGCATCTCAGATGTCTGCAGGTTCATGGTAGCTCCGAAGGCTGCAGCCCCGTTGGTGGAGGTACCTACGCCACGCTGAATCTGTATATTTTCAACCGATGAGGCCAAATCAGGTAGATCCACCCAAAATACGCCGTGCGATTCCGCGTCATTCAGTGGAATGCCGTTGATGGTAACGTTTATACGTGCCTGGTCTACCCCGCGAATACGAATGCCTGTGTAACCGATGCCCGTACCGGCATCTGAAGTGGTAGTCACAGAGGGAGTGCTGCTTACCAGGTAGGGTATATCCTGACCCAGATTCTTTTTATTTATCTGATCCCGGCTCACATTTTCAAAAGCCATCGGAGTGGCCTCATCCACCCGCAGAGCTTTTACAAATACTTCGTTGCTCATTATCGATTTGGGCATAAGCAGAATCTCGAGATCTTCGCTCTGCCCGGAGGTACTTATGGTTTTAGTCCGGTAACCGATAAACGAAATACTGATTTCATCTGAGGCTCCTTCCCGGAGCTCGAGCGTGAAACTTCCATCGGTTCCGGCTGCCACCCCCTTACTGGTCCCCACTTGGATGATATTGGCACCTGCCAGGGGTTCCTCAGTTTTGGCATCTTTGACAGTACCGGTTATAGTCTGAGCAAAAATTTCGCTCGACGACAGACAAAAAAGTACAAGAAGTACAGTTAAAAAAGAGTTGAGTTTGGAATACATTGTTCCTCCATCTTAATGTTTAAGAGGAGGGCAACTTGCTCTATGCTGATACGCAGAAATGCATCAGGTTTCCCTACGCCGGTGTTAGCCGGTTCAGGTTCTTAGGGTATGATCTCAGCCCGCTTTGCAAGCACCCCCAACCTTGGGTTGTGTTTCAATAAGATGGAAAGATAAGAGCTTATTCATTCAGGTTCAAAGGCAGTATGCATCTTTGTTTAAATTACCTATTTTCTCTGCAGTACGGTGATTTAAACCTCAATATTTTTTCTTTTATGAAGTCATTTCAACACGTTTTAATCTGTCTCGGATTTTCTATCCTGTTCATTCAGTGTACCGCCGAAAATACCGAAAGCGAGTTTCGCCCGGAGATCACCCCTTCGGATATTAAAAACCATATCACATTTCTGGCTTCCGATGACTTGGCGGGCCGTGAAACCGGAACTGCCGGGGAGGCAAAAGCAGCGGGATATATTGCCGATCAGTTTGATAAGTTCGGTCTGCTACCTGCCGGTGATGAGAGTACCTATTTTCAGGAGTTCAGGGTAAATATGTCGGTGTTAAATAACCCGCACCGCGGTGATACTTCACGTTCGGGAGTAACCTTTCCTGATGAAGAGCGCATCACGCGAAATGTTGTAGCTGTATTGGAAGGCAGCGAAGAGCCGGATTCCTATCTCGTTCTTGGAGCACATTATGACCACCTCGGTACCGGAAAATTCGGGTCCCTCTACAATCGTGATACTACCTCTATCCATAATGGGGCTGATGACAATGCTTCGGGTACAGCCGGTCTCTTGGAGCTGGCCCATTATTTCAGTGAGCACCCTACCCAGCGCAGCCTGGTTTTTATTGCATTCTCGGGAGAGGAAATGGGATTGCTCGGCTCCCGTCATTTTGTAGAAAATCCAACGGTTCCGCTTGATCAAACCGTGGCGATGATCAACATGGACATGATAGGTCGTTTGAACAGCAATAAGCTGTTGATCTTCGGTACCGGTTCATCACCGGGATGGGACTCTCTTATTACGAAAGCCAATACTGATACCCTGGATATTGAGACCATACCCGATGGGACCGGGGCCAGTGATCATACCAGTTTCTACAACAAAGAAATCCCGGTGCTGCATTATTTTACAGATACGCATGCCGATTATCACCGGCCTTCGGATGACACAGACTATATCAATGCCGAGGGACAAGACAGGGTACTGGAACATGTCAAAAGGCTGATTGTTGCTATTGATAGCCGGAGTGACGAAGTATTACCTTATTCGGAGGCTCCTGTAACCCAGAATCGCGATGTCACGATGAGTGGGGTAACGATGGGAGTCACTCCCGACTATGGTTTCAGCGGCAAGGGTATGCGCATTACCGGTGTCAGCGGTGGCGGACCTGCCGATCGGGCGGGACTAAAAAGCGGAGATGTCATAATCAGACTGGCTGATACCGAACTGGAAGATATTTATACCTATATGGAAGTGTTGAACACACTGGAAGAAGGAGAGCAAACCACCGTAACCGTTTTAAGAGACGGAGAAGAACAGACCATAGATATTAGGTTTTAAGGCTGGAGGCTGGAGGTTCGAAATTGGAGATTAGATGCCAAACCTTTATTGAAATTGGCCAGCATATTAGAAGTATTTGTCTAATATGACGACACATTATTCATAGATCTTAAATCTAAAAACCAATTACTTACTTATTACTTTAGACTTTATACTTTAGACTAGATAGTTAATTATTCGTCACTCAAGACTCATGACTCACGACTCAAGACTAAAAACCATGAAACACTACTCCCTGCTATTAGCTCTTCTCCTGTTCTTCGGCTGCAGTTCGGAAACCAAAGTTGAACCTAAGCAAAATTACCAGACCATATCCGCTCTTGGAGATACCCTCTATGCTCCTGATTTGGATCCGGAGACAGAAGCACAATTTACTACCAACCTGCAATCTGCCAGGGCACAGTATGAAGCAAATCCAGATGATGCCGATGCCATCATTTGGTTCGGAAGAAGAACCGCCTACCTGGGCAACTATCGAAAAGCTGTTGAAATTTTTAGCGAGGGAATAGAAAAGCATCCGGAAGATGCACGAATGTACCGTCATCGCGGACACAGGTATATTACGCTCAGAGAATTTGACAAAGCTATTGAAGACCTGGAAACAGCGGCAGAGTTGATTAAAGGCACTGAAGATGTTGTTGAACCCGACGGACTTCCCAATACCCGTAACATGCCCAGAAGTACGCTACATACCAATACCTGGTATCACCTGGGGCTTGCCCGATACCTTAGCGGATCCTTTGACAACGCTGCCGATGCCTATCGCAATTGCCTGGAAGCTTCTACAAATGATGATATGGTGGTTGCCACTTCCTACTGGCTCTACATGACCTTAAAGCGTGCCGGGCATGACGGTCTGGCCGGCGAAGTACTAAAACCGATAACGCAAGATATGGAGCTTCTGGAAAATGAGAGCTACCATAAACTACTACTGGTTTTTAAAGGTGACTTTGACGAGAAAAGCCTGCTCGACAATGCGGCTACTCCATTGGATAATGCAACCATAGGTTACGGTATCGGAAACTGGCATTACGTAAACGGGCGAACAGATCGGGCCGAAGAGATTTTCCGAGAGGTATACCAGAGTAGCAACTGGGCCGCCTTCGGATACATAGCGGCAGAAGTTGACTTGGCAAGACTTGAGTTCTAATTGTTGAATTGGCGAATTGGTGAGTTGGTGATGTGCAATTTATAATTCGATTAATAATCGGCAGATAATTCAAAATTTACACCAGTTCACCACCATTAACTCAATAAATATTTAACTCAGCAACTCAACAATTCGTTAAATCAACAACTCACCAACTCACCAACTCACCAACTCAAAAACTCATCAACTCGCTAATTAAAAAAAACTGCATTACCGAAGAGCAGTTTGCCGTTGTACCAGAATGCACGGAACAGAGGATTGTCAATAATATAGACAACCGAACCCCTTCCCATATTCTGCACGCCAAAAGTAAGTGTATTCTCCAGTTTTTCCTTAGCCATGTAACCCACGAAGCCGCTCATGTGGGCGTTTTCCTTTGCCACTCCGACATTCCACCCGCTATCCAGGTAGGAATAGGCGTCAGCATTCCTTTTCAGTGTGAAATAGGTGTCACCATAACCGAAAGCCAGCGGGTGTGAATTATCCATTGTAAGCTTGAAGATAGAACCGCTGTTTGAAGAGCTGATACTCTCTCGTTGGCTCTCGCCATACCGTTCAAGCATCTCTTCTTCATCATCGTTGCCTTCCTCATCGTTGTTATCTGCATCTTTTCTTTTGAGAGAGAAACCTTCTTTACCTGCCAGCATACCGTTGGCACCCTCAACAGCGATCAGGCGTCCGCCGCTCGTAATCCACTCTTTAATTTCATTCATGCGTGGCCCGTTAAGCTCATCATTATAGTAGCCATCAGGCATGATAAGAACGTCATACTCATGCAACGAAATGCTTCCCAGATCCTCTACATTGATGAGTGTCACCGGGTAGTCGATTTGTCGATCGAAATAGTGCCAGATCTCCCCGACCATATATGAAGATGTCCCCTCACCCGATAACAAAGCCACACGAGGTGCCTTCAGGTACTCTACCGAGGAAGCACCGAAATCGGATCCGGAGCTTACAAATCCGGTTGAAACTGGGTTGAGCTGTTGCCCGTGACGGGTGGCAATTTCCTGCACTTTCGAATCAAATTCGCTACCCATTTGGGTATTGCCGTTTCTGGTGATAATTAGTGTTCCGGGATCGTAGCTAATGCCGTCTATAGCAAAAGCCTCTTCGGCATAACGCAACTTGATATCGTTTTGTAGCAATTCGGAAAGCATTTGCAAATCAGCCAGATCCTTCCATTCTGCCAGGTATGCATACGGACTCCCATCCACCCGGTTATTTACATTCTTTACCGGGGCAGGCGCCTGGTTTACTGCTATACGCTCCTGCAAGGCATAGCCATCCAGACCGTAAGCATAATGCTGTTCCCAGGTTGTGATATCGTAGGTTAGAGAATCAGCCAGTTGGGGACGTGGCTCAAATAGTACCCGGGCTAATACCGATTTGGGCTGAAAAGCACTGACCACATAGTCGTTTTCAGAAACCGATACCCTCTCAGTCGTCCCCGTATTATAGTTGTAACCATTTAGATTTCGTGACCGAGCCGCTTTTCCGTACTCAATATTATGCTTGTTCAGCAAGTCAAACAGGGCCTTCATCTTGTCCGGATTGTTGCCGGCTTTGATCACAAAACTTTTGTATTCCCCGGTTGGATTTTCGAGCGCACTGTCATAATACTCCGCAAATTCACCGACCAGTTTTTCCGCATTCTGTGAGGCAATTTCTACCGTTGACATGCCCGTGGTATAGTGATGGGTCAGGCGATCATTCAGCGTCAAGGTATCACCTTCCGGTTTGATGATGCCCAAGCCGGCATAACCCCCGCCCGCCTGTTCATAGGTCATCCCGATGGATCCGTTAAAAATCGGGTAGGTGTCACCGTAGCTGGGATAGAAAAGATCAAAAACCTCACGGGTAAAATAGAGCCAGCTGTTACTGTCAAAATAACGGGCATGATTTCTGCCGATGGTATATTGAAATTCACGCTGCCAATCGGTTATGGCCTTGTGAAAAGGCTCTGCAGCCGGCGCAAAGTAGTATGGGGAGGTGTAACTCTGCTCATGGTAGTCAACATGAATTTGCGGCATCCACTGTTGGTACAGTTCTACCCGCTGGCGACTCTCTTTTTGCGTTAACCAAGCCCAGTCACGATTCAGATCGAAGTAATAGTGATTGGTTCTTCCTCCCGGCCACGGCTCGTGATGCTCCCTGGCATCCCCATAGGCGTTAAACTCATCTCCCACCACTTGGGTGTACCAGTTCACGTATCGGTCACGCCCGTCGGGATTGATCATGGGATCCATAATGACAACGGTATTGGACAACCACTGCTTGCTCGTAGCATTACCCGGTCGTACCAGCTCATACAGTGTTTTCAATGCCGCTTCACTGCTGGAAGTTTCATTACCGTGTACGTTATAGCTGAGCCAAACGATAGGAATATTAGTGGCAGGGTCTCCATCCAACAGACCGGCCCTCTTCAGATTATCCATACGTATTTGTTCAAGCCGCCCATGATTTTCTTCCGAGGCCACCTTTACAATCACCAGCTCCCTCCCTTCGTTAGTAGTACCATATTGCTCGAAGGTTACCATAGGTGATTGTTCAGAGACGTACCTAAAATAGTTCATCACCTTGTAATGAGGTGTCCACTTGCTGCCCAACTCATAACCGAGGTACTGTTCCGGTGACTGCAAATTGTCCTGTGCATGTATATGCGGGGATATGAAAAACAGGAGAATGACTAAAAAAGATAAACCGATTTTAAGATTTTTCATGACTTGACTAATGATTGACGGGTAATAAATGATGAGTAAAACATTCTTTCTCCTCACTTCTTACTCGTTTTGTTGCTATTTGCTCGTTATTATGCCCAAAGATATTTAATCTAAAATAATTGGGTATTCCATAAAATTAGTTGCCTTCTGTGCTATCCTTAAGAGCTTCATCAACCTGGCTTACTACAGTGTCGACGATGGCATTCGGAATGGGAATAGATAGATTGTAATGCGCTATCTTCCACTCACCCTCCACATCAATAAGTACACCACTTCCGCGTGAAGGTCCCAAATTCGGAGTATCCAATACTTCATCAAACCAGGATATGTTTCCATCGTCCGAGAAATAGATATGACGTTCTACAGGTTTAAAACTCCATGCCGAACCCCTGTCGAAATAAGGCTTGCTCCAAGGCCTGAATTCAGCCACGGTCCATCGCTCGGTTGCATCAGTACCCATAAAAATTGAGCTGTCGTTTTGAAAGTGACTGAAATATCTTTCAAAGTCGGCGTCCGCTGCTGCTTTGTGCCAGTTATCCAGCATGGCATTTACTTTTTGTCCGGATGGCGGATCATTTTGCACTTCCACCGTACAACCTGACTGGAATAAAAATAAAACTAAAACAAGCAAAACTGTTAGCTTCATAAAATTTGAAGAGGTGTACTGCTTCTTGTCTATATAGATGGTTGCACTGTTCACAGTGTAGTAAAATCTGAGCTGTGGAATTCCAACGTTTCAAACGTAATTTGTTTTAACTTTGAATGGTTGATAGTACTAAATGGTTTGGTAATCCCCAAGTTGCAAAGTAATGCCGTGATAACGAATTTTCGCTTCATCAGAATTGAATAAACCGAATCGCTCTACATGTCTGTAACCAATAGTGAAATAGCCGAGAAATTACGTGAAATTTACCAGCTTATGCAGCTGGCCGGGGAAAATCGCTTCCGTGCCATCGCATTTGATCGGGCTGCCCAGACGATAGAATCCCTGAATGAGGATATCAACACTTACATTGAGAATGATACTTTAACTGATATCAAAGGTATTGGCAACTCTATTGCCGAGGATATCAAATCCTACGCCGGAACCGGCAAAATTGAAGTGCTTTCCGCCCTGCGCAAACGCATCCCGGAAGGAGTCATCGAGTGGCTTAATATATCCGGACTTGGACCCAAAAACATTGCCAAAATTCATAAAGAACTTGGTATTTCTACCCTCCAGGAACTGAAAGAAGCCTGCAGTGACGGACGTGTTGCAAGTCTGGACGGGCTGGGAGAAAAATCAGCTCAAAAAATTCTGAAATCCATCGAATGGATGGAACAGTTTGATGAACGTTGCCGTCTTGACGAAGCCACAGAAATTGCACGCCCGCTCTTTGATTTTCTTCAAGGATTGGATGGGGTGGAACATATTGAGGTTGCAGGCTCATTGCGTCGTTCCAAGGAGACTATCGGGGATATTGATTTCTTAATCGGTGCAAATGAACAGCATATTAAAGCTATTTTTGATGCCTTTGTCTCTCACGATCTGGTAGTGGATATACTGGGTCGTGGTGACACCAAAAGCTCCATACGCACAAAAGAAGGGAGACAGGTAGACTTGCGAATCGTAAAGCCCGAACAGTTTCCTGCCGCGCTAATGTATTTTACCGGCAGCAAGGAGCATAATGTGGTGATGCGCCAGCGTGCCAGGGAAAGAGGACTTTCGCTCAACGAATATGGTCTTTTTAAACTCAATGAGGAAGGCAATACCAATTTTGAAGAACCCATCGACTACAGCGAAGAAAAAGATATCTACAACAGCCTGGATCTGCATTTTATAGCTCCTGAATTGCGGGAAGACCGCGGCGAGTTTGAGTTCTTTGAAAAGCATGAAGAAATGCCGCTTGTAACAGATGATGATATCAAGGGCGTCATTCATGCACACAGCACCTGGAGTGACGGCAAGTTTTCCATTAAGGAGATGGCCGAAGCCTCGATGGAACGAGGATATGAATATCTTGGACTTACAGACCACTCCCGGACGGCAGCATATGCCGGTGGGTTAACCGTTGACCAAATCAAAGAGCAGTGGGAAGAAGTTGACCGGCTGAACGAAGAATTTGCCGGTAATGGTATAAACTTCAAAATATTTAAAGGTATTGAATCAGACATTCTGAGTGACGGCAGCCTGGATTATGATGATGATATCCTGGAGCAGTTTGATTTCGTAATTGCCAGCGTACATAACGGTCTGGATATGTCACGAAATAAAATGATGGAGCGTTTTCGAAACGCCATTAAAAATCCACATACCCGCATTGTTGGACATCCCACCGGGCGCCTGCTCCTCAAGCGCGATGGCAGCGATCTGGATATGAATGAACTCATTGAACTGGCTGCCGAGCATAATACAGCTATTGAAATCAATGCCAACCCGTGGCGACTGGATTTGGACTGGAGGCATGGTAATAAAGCCGCAGAAGTCGGACTCATGTCATCTATCAATCCGGATGCTCATTCTATTGAAGGGATTGATCATATTTCCTACGGAGTGAAAATTGCCCGGAAAGGCAAATTTGAAAAAGAACGTATCCTTAATACCAAGAGTGCTGATGAAATAGCTGACTGGTTTAAAACAGGTTAAGTGAAGAGACAGGTCGAACTATTTTATAAGACAGGTTCAAACCCTCTAAGGCTCTTCTGGATCCCTTGGAGGGTTGCACTTTTAGTTTACCAACGAATGATGGCTTTTAGCTTTCAATTATCCATCCCACTGATAACAACATTTCCTGTCCCGTACTGGTTGCAGGGATAACTGAAGACTTTATCCCGTTTTTTCCGGTTATTAATAATCTTATAGAAGTCATCAAAATAGTCCAGCGTCCAATCTATATAATCTTCCTCCAAAAGTTCATTACCGGTATATAAGGCATACATCTCAGGCTTCAGTTTGCGAAACTCATCAAAAATCGGATCCAGCGGGCTCAGATCTTCCATACAATGTCCTCGATACACCCTCTCCCTAACCGATCGAAGCCTGAGCGCCTCTGCAGGTTTCGCATAGGGACTGGAAACAAGACCTACCAGGTCAAAATCGTAGGGTACGGCAACAAATACTTTTTCCTTTTCCAGGAACAGTACTTTCAGGTTATGCTGAAACTGAACTGACCAATCCGTATTTCCAATCAGGTAAGCAAACACGCTCAATCTCAGAAATGGCTGCTCATCGATGCTCTCCGGCCGCAAATTATTGCGATCGTAAAGTGTGGCTACTTTACGCTCAGCCAGCAAATTCTGGTCTTCAATCAGGAAGGCAAAGACAGGGTCGCTGAATTTATTTTTCTCGGAATCGTGATAGGAAAAGCGGACCTGTCGGACTTTGAAACTGTAATCCGTGATCAAATTGTAGAGTTTGTACGTGAGGTATTCCCGCACCACATACTTCTCGCCATCGCAGGGCACGACCAGTTTCAACTCTTTCTGACCGGCAAAAATTGAAGTGTCCGGGGCGGGATGATCTTTAAAATTAAATTTAAGCGGTGGTTTATCACAGTTCTCCTCCAACCGGCGAAAATTCCCTCGAACCCGCACTCGTAGATCAAGCGCCTTTTCCGGAGTGTTTTGCAGGTTATAGTGTAGTTTCATCAGATGATAGTCAGGATCCTCCCCTCTGTCGTCCATGAGTTCACCGACATCACCTTCGAGCCTGATTTCCAGGGGCTCGTCACTTGCAAAAAGATCAGGCTTTTCAGCTTGTCCGTTTTCCTGGGGCGCTGCCCAAACAGTGGCATAGATAACTGCTAAGAACAGAGTCAGGTAGCAGCCCTTAAGAGCCGAAGATCGTTTCATTCCGAATAAATACATGAGCTTATCGATAAACAGGTTGTATATAAGTTTAAATTATTTTTGGGGGTCTTCAAAGTGATCTTATTAGATATTGTGGATATTTAACTGATAGGGATTCAAAATCCACCCTCCAAGGGTCTGAATAGACCCTTGGAGGGTTTATAAGTAGTTTTATATCACTCTTGGAAAATTGTTGCGAGCTTTTCAAATGACAACTGCCGATGCAAATCATCAAAGCTTTCAATTCCGCCAAACCACGCAAGTCCTTCCTTGATACTAACTTTGGTCATTTTATTCTTCCTATAAGCAAGATAACTGCTATAGCACCATTCACCGGGTTCGCTAACAAATCCATGATAGACCGGATTGTTATGAATATAGACTATTAGCCTGGTAAAGTAGGCTTCTGAATCAATCAACTTTCGTTTGAAATTAGGTATAAAAAGACTGCCTTTTCGCTTGTATTGATAGTTGTAAGACTGGGTGTATCCGTTAAGCAGATTGCTAAATTGTTGACTAAGAAAATTACTTAACCCTTTTTGAAAAGCATCTCTCTTTTTACCTATTAAACATGAAAATATTTCTTCCTTCGGACGAAGACGGATCATGAAGTGAAAATGATTCGGCATTAGGCAGTAAGCGAAGGTCTCACCCACGGGATGAATATGTCTTGTAAACCGGTCCATAAAATTCCGGTAATTTATGTCTGACCGGAATAAATTTTCACTACCATTGGCATGAGTCCAGATGTGATAAATCTGATTAGGCTCAATTTCGATTTTTATACTCGCCATCTGTCATTTTTAATGGTTAGTCAATTCAATTCATTAACCCTCCAAGGGTTCAAAAGAACCCTTGGAGGGTTAATTCCTAGATCATCTCTTATAAGTAAGAGCTCCCACCCAAGCATCCCTTACAAAATTATTTTATACTTACTAGGGCTTACAAACGATAGGCTCAACCCACAGAGTAACAAGATATAATTTCAACCTATGCCTGTCGTTAAACCCTTGAAGAAGAAATCAAAAGAATCGCCGCGTTATGAAACATCTAAGCATACTCCTCGCTTTTCTGTTCTCTTTTGTTTTAATCCTACAAAACAGTACCGTCAATGCTCAAAACAGGGAAGGAAACACGCTAATCCTGGCAGGCTATAAGTCCGTGCCGAAAGTGCAAACCCCGGCAACCGGACAAGTAAACGTCTCACTGAATGGCGATAGCCTCAGCGTTGAGGGATCATTCTCTGATCTTTCCAGCTATTATTTCGGTTCTGCTATTTTCTACGGCGAAAAAGGAGAACAGGGCAATCAGATCATCGATTTAAGTCCTGATATTCATGAGAACCGGACCGGCGGTACCTTCGATAAATCCAAAAACACCTTCAAGCTTACAGAGGGACAGATGGACGCATTATCAAACGGTAACCTCTATATCAACATCATGTCATTTGATCATCAGCGTGGAGAATTGAGGGCACAGCTTCCTCCGATGTTGTAATCCAAATCTACTTTGATTCTTTCTATCTTGGTTTGCTACCCATATATTCTTCAATCGTCACCCCAAACTATTTTGACTAACACCCTCACCATGGATCATCAATACGTAGCGGATTTTGTAAACCTCCTCGATGCCGATAATAATTATATTTTTGACATGTCAGTGGAGGAAGCCGAGGAGGCACTTGTTTCGGGCGATCCCGATCGAGTCAGAGAAATTGACGGGCAGTTCGCACTGGTTAAAAAGGTGGACGAACAGGTTTTTATGGCCCGTTCTATCGGACGTCCGATGCGTTACTTTCTGGCCAAGCGTGAAGCAGGTCCAATGCTGATTGTGGCCGAACGAATGGATGAAATTTATGACCACCTTGAAAAGCTGGATCTCCATGAACAGTTTCACCCGTCATATACACGCATGGTTCCGGCACATCACGTAGTTCGGGTTGACGTCATTGGCTGTCCCGATCCCAATCCTACCTACACGCGATTCTTTGATCCAAAACAAAATGGATTGAATGACGATTTGGATGAAATCGGTCGTACCTACATTGGTGCACTCGCTGAAGAGTGTAGAAACTGGATTCAGAGTATCCCTGAGAAAGAGCCCATTGGAGTGCTTTTTTCCGGCGGTATTGACAGTGGATCGGTCTTTTTAGTTCTCTATCACCTGATGCTCGAGAAGGGAATGAGTCCACAGCGCCTGAAAGCATTTACGTTATCGGTGAACGACGGACCCGATGCCCGCCAGGCCCACGATTTTCTCGATCGCCTGGACCTTTCCTTATTTCTTGAAACCGTTGAGGTTTCAGAAAGCGATATCGACTATAAAGAAGCAATCAAGGTCATCGAAGATTACAAGGCACTGGATGTAGAAGCGGCAAGCATGACGCTGGCACTCTGCAAGCACCTCCGTGAGCGTTATCCGGATTGGAAATACCTGGCCGATGGGGATGGCGGAGATGAAAATTTAAAGGATTACCCCATTGAGGACAATCCAGAACTGACTATCCGAAGCGTGCTTAACAACCCAATGCTCTACCACGAGGGATGGGGAGTCGACAAAATTAAGCACTCACTGACCTACTCGGGGGGACAGAGCCGCGGTCACGTTCGCACCTATGCTCCTGCCCGGAAATACGGCTTTAAGGGCTTCAGTCCATACTCGTTGCCCAACGTTATTGAAGTTTCAGAAGCAATTCCGTTTATCAGGCTTACAGACTGGGACCATAACGAGCTGTATGCATTGAAAGGAGAGATAGTCAAGCGGGGCGTCAAAGCGGTTACCGGATTCGATATGCCCGTGTATCCCAAGCGTCGTTTTCAGCATGGTGCCGTGAGCGAAGACAAAAGCAGCAACCTTTTTGCTGACAACGAAATGGAATATCGCACCTATTTCGCCTCTCTTTATGCCTGATGACCATGATATACTGGAGCTGAGACCGGCGAAAAAGAATCTGGATCCATTCAAGCCTTATCACTACCTGCATGAAGAAGAAGTTGACGCAATCGGTACCATAAAAACGGTTAACACGCTCTTCCTCACCAACAAAGAGTGCCCTTTCAAATGCACCATGTGTGACCTGTGGAAGCACACCCTGGATAGCCCTACCCCACAAGGTGCCATCCCTCAGCAGATAAACTATGCTCTTGACCTGCTTCCGAAGGCATCTGTGGTCAAATTATATAACAACGGTAACTTTTTTGATACGGGAGCTATACCTCCAGCCGACTACCCCGCTATCGCAAAGCAGCTTCAGGGAATTGAACGTGTAGTCGTTGAGAATCATCCAAAACTCTGCAATGATCGATGCCTGGAATTTGCTGAGCTGTTAGATGGCAAGCTGGAAATTGCTCTTGGGCTGGAAACCATCCACCCGGAGGTGCTTCCCAAGTTGAACAAGCAGATTACTACCGATAATTTTCGTAAAGCGGTTTCCTTTCTCATCAGCAATGATATTGCCACCAGGGCTTTTATTTTGCTCAACCCGCCCTACCTTACCGATGATAAAGAAAATATTGAATGGACAGTCAGGTCGATTGCCTTTGCATTTGAAGCCGGTGTTCAAACCTGCTCAATCATTCCAACCCGGGCAGGGAACGGTATCATGGACAAGCTAAAAGAAAACGGCAAATTTGTACCACCTACCTTACCGGCTTTGGAATCAGCTTTTGAAGAATCTATGAAAATGGAAAAAGGGCGGGTCTTCGTTGACCTCTGGGATTTGGAGCACTTTTCAACCTGTGAAGTCTGTTTCACAAAACGTAAGGCCCGCCTTGAGAAAATGAACATGACCCAAAAAATCCAACCGCGGGTCAATTGTCCTGTATCCTGCAAACAAAATGGCATGATATAGTGATGAAAAATAAACAATCCTACGATGTCATCATTATAGGTTCGGGTTTCTCGGGTTCCCTTACCGCACTCTGCCTGCTTCAATCAGGTCTGAGTGTCTGCGTATTGGAGAAGGACCGGCACCCAAGATTTGCTGTCGGGGAGTCATCAACCCCTATCGCAGACATGATCCTTCGAAGTATTTCGGAAGAGTATGACCTGCCCTGGCTAAAACATTTCTCACGGTACGGTAGCTGGCAAAGGCACTACCCGGATATTACCTGCGGACTCAAGCGCGGTTTCAGTTACTATAAGCACAATCCTCATGAACAATTTTCGACCGATAAATTTCATGCCAATCAACTGCTGGTAGCCGCCAGTGTCAATGTCGAGCAGTCTGACACCAACTGGATGCGATCGGAATTCGATGCCTTCCTGGCTGAGAAACTTTTGGAGTATGACATACCTTATTTCGAAAATACCGAAGTCGTCTCGGTTGAACAGGACAACTCTGGCCAGTGGGTTATCGATGCCTTTGAAAATAACAATGACCTCTCAATCCGGGCTGATTTTATGGTTGACGCTACAGGTAGCCCGCGTTTTATAGGGAAGTTTCTTGGAATTGATTCATTAAACGATGGTTTCGAAACCAAGTCACGGGCAGTTTTTTCTCATTTTGAAGACGTCAAGCCATGGAAAAACTATCTTGAGGAGAATGGTATTTCTACGAATGACTATCCCTACAATCCTGACTATTCAGCCTTACACCACCTGCTTGAGGAGGGTTGGCTCTGGATGTTGCGCTTTAACAACGGGGTCACCAGTACCGGACTTCTTCTGGACTTGCAAAACGAAGATCAAAATAGCAGCGAAAGCCCCAATGAAACCTGGAACCGCATCATCAACCGCTACCCTTCGCTTGAGGACCTCTTTGAACACGCGGTGACAGCAACAGATCCGGGCAAAATGTTACAAACCGGACGATTGCAGCGACGCCTAAAGAGAATGACAGGTAAAAACTGGGCAGCCTTGCCGCATACTGCCGGATTCGTTGACCCCATGCACAGCACCGGTATTGCCCATACCCTAAGCGGCTTAGAAAAACTGGTCCAAATAATCGTTGAATCCGGACCCAATAAAGAAAGTCTTCGAGATGACCTTTCAGCGTATGAGCAGCAACTTATACAGGAATTAAAACTGGTGGATCTGCTCGTTGGCGGCAGCTACAGGTCTATGGATCATTTTGAGTTATTTAATGTGTATACCATGCTCTATTTCATTGCGGCCATCAGTTATGAGCAGAGTCGATTACGAGGTGAGATTCCGTCTCATTTTTTAAGCGCCGGCAGGGAAGATATATTTTTTTTCGTAGCTCAAAGTTATAATGAGCTAAAGCATATTACGAAGGATAAAATATCGGTAAACCAAGTAAAAGACTTCAGGGACCGAGTTAAGAATAGAATAGAACCCTACAACATCGCCGGCTTATTAGATCCTGACGCCAATAACATGTATCGCCATACAGCTGTTGAGTTCTAAATTCAGAAAGCTGTTACTCAGGCGTTGGCCTTAACTTTGGTACCCATAGGAATTTTCTCAATCACTTCCAATGCAGGACTCGGATCTCCCATGATATAGAAGTGAAGTCCGGGGACACCCTTTTCAAGCAATTCGGTGCACTGTTTAGCGCTCCATTCAATTCCTATTTCACGGGCATTTCCTGGATTCTTTTGCACCGCTTCAGACAGTTCTTCGGGGAGATTGAGATGGAAATACTTGGGTAAAAAGTTGAGGTGTCGCTCAACGGTCAATACTTTCAGGCCCGGTACAATGGGACATTCAATTCCTGCAGCACGGCATTTGTCTACAAACCGGAAATAGGCGTCATTGTCGAAGAACATCTGGGTAACCACATAATCTCCGCCAGCGTCGACTTTTCTCTTCAGCATCTGAATATCAAAGTCAAGATTCGGCGCCTCAAAATGCTTTTCAGGGTAACCGGCCACACCGACACAAAAATCAGTTCTTTGAGCATTGCTGATATCCTCCAAGTAACGACCTTTGTTCATGTCCTGAACCTGTCGCACCAGGTCGATGGCGTGATCATTATAGGTTCCGTTCTTGAAGCGGGGTACGTTGTCATCAGGTGCATCTCCCCGGATCGTCAATACATTATCAATACCCAGGTAGTTCAATTCAATCAGTGCATCTTCCGTCTCCTCTTTGGTAAATCCTTCACATATCAGATGAGGAACCGGATCCACGCCGTACTTATGCAGTATAGCAGCGCAAAGACCGATAGTCCCGGGTCGTTTACGTTTTATATGACGTTTGATGGTACCGTCAGCCAGCTCCTCATAGTAGGATTCTGCCGCATGATAGGTAACATCAATGAATGGCGGATTGTATTTCATCACCTTGTCCAGTGAATCAAATACTCCTTTAATGGAACCTCCTCTCTTTGGAGGAATGATCTCAAACGAAATCAAGGGCTCGTCGGCCCTATTATAATGCTCTATTACTTTCATTTTTTTGAAATAGCGTACTTAATCTTAATCTGTTTAAAATAACAGTATATTTGCTAAGAAATAAATATTAATAATGACGAAACAAATATCGTTCGGCACTTAAGCTAGCAGTTGTTCAGGCTGAGTGAATCTTGGTTTTTTTACCAATGGCTGAACTCATCCTATTCTCACTCTCAGCCATTGGTAGAGTAAAGTAAAATACGGTACCCTCTCCTTCACTGCTTTTAAAATCGATGCTTCCACCCTGTCTTTCAATGAACTCCCGGCACAGGCTTAGTCCCAAACCGCTTCCTTTTTCCTCGTTGGTTCCTTTACGGCTATCAATACCATCGGCAAAAATCTTCGATTGAATTTCTACCGGTATACCAATGCCGGTATCCCGAACTTCGAACAGGGCTTTTCCATCTTTCCTGAAAGCATTGACTGTAATTTTATCCCCGTTCCTTGAGAATTTAATACTGTTTGAAACCAGGTTTCTAATCACCAATTTGAATAGATCGTAGTCACCCTTGACTATAAAACCTTCTTCAATTTCATTTTCAAGTTGAATATTTTTGTGATCCGCATTGAAAATCAGGGCACCGAAAATATCATCTACGATTTTTCTCGCATTCAATGGTTGTATGTCAACCTTTAGTCCTGACATTTGCTGCTTTGCCCAAACCAACAGATTTTCCATGATGCTCATGTTCTGATGCAGGGAAAATTCCATCTCTCTGAACAGTTCCCTCATCTCCTCCTCAGTCAGGGCCTCTTCTCTGACCAGCTCCAGCATACCGGTAAGTGCACTAAGCGGGGTGCGAAGATCATGGGCAACGATACTGAAAAGCTTATTTTTAATCGAATTAGCTTCTTCAAGTTCATTCTTTTGTTCCTTAAGCTTTTCGTTAATACTGTTCTTCTCCTGATTCGATCTGAACAGTAACAAACCGGAAATGAATGAAATAATGATGACCAAACCGCCCAGTATTAAGAACCATTTCTGCAATTGCAATTGGGCTTCCTGGCTGGCTTTCTCCGCCTGAAGTGTTTTGTTCATCTGGTCCTTTCGCTGCACCTGTAAACGCGTCTGATAATCGGCCAGCATCTGCTCCTTTTCCCTCGTGGTCAAACTGTCTGAAATGGCAGTTGCTTGCTCCAAATGGTTAAGAGCAAGAGCATATTCACCCAGTTCTTTCCGTAATTCATAGAGTTTATCATGCGCTGCTTTCAAAAACGTAGGATTATTTAACTGTTGCGCTACTTCCAGTGCATCGTTGTAATACACTACCGCTTCTGAAAAATCACCGCGGCCTATTTCAATATTTCCCAAACCGGTTGAATTGAAATAAATTCCCTGTGGTATGCCGAGTTTCCTGCTGTTGTCCAGTGATCTCCGGAAATAATCTTCGGCTTGTTCGTATCTCTCCATCCGGTTGTACAATTCGCCCAGGTTATATTGGATCTGAACAGGTGGCGTATCCGGACGAATAACACTCGACAATTCAAGAGCCCGGGTATAAAGTGTTTCCGCTTCATCGAACCTGGACTGACCGCTTCTGGTATTTCCAAGATTTAGGTATACTCTCAGGAGACCCGGTTTGAAACCGATATCATGGCTTATTTCCAAGGCTCGCTCCAGGTAATAGGAGGCATCACCATACTCTTTGCTGCTGTTATGAGATTCTCCGATATTGTTCAGCGAGGTTGCAAGAAAAAGGGAATCCTGCGCTTTTTCCCCAAATGCAATTGCTTTGTTGTAATTGCTGAAGGCCTGTCCTCTCGCACCCAGATTCATATACGCATCACCCATATTTTGGGCAATACCCGCAGCTGTTCGTGCATCAGCAACAGTATCTACCAGGGCCAGGGCTTCTTTGTAAATTTCAATAGCTTTCTGATTTTCTCCCCGGTAACGATGGGCGGTTGCAAGTAGATTTTTAATTTTTGTTTGTAAAGCAATACCGGGCTGTAACCTTATGGCTTCTTCAAGCACCGTTTGGGCGGAATCAAATTTTTGCTGAACCAGGTAAAAATCTCCTTTCCCGTATAAGGCAAACTGTCGCGCATAGTCGAAATCGAGTGA
Organism: Halalkalibaculum roseum; assembly: GCF_011059145.1. Lineage (NCBI taxonomy): Bacteria > Pseudomonadati > Balneolota > Balneolia > Balneolales > Balneolaceae > Halalkalibaculum > Halalkalibaculum roseum. The sequence continues at coordinate 93,626 of NZ_JAALLT010000004.1, forward strand.
ATCTCCGAGTAATACTGCCCTATCGAAATAAGATCTCGCTTCCGCCATTTCTCCCTTGGTAAGAGCATCCTGACCGTATTCAATCATTAAGCTCACTTTCTGGCTGTCAACATCAGCTTCAAGTGCACCTTTCCCACGCTGAAAATTTTCCGCTGCAGACTCTTGTGCAGTCAAAGTGCCACAAATCACCGCCAGCAAGGTTAGTGTAGATATTATAATGGGGAACGGCTTCACGCTGTTATGATCGTAAAAACATTTCGTAGATGATATTATATATGATTAAGATATATCCAATAAGTGACTTGTAAAAATGAGAATCTTATAAAGCTTTATATAGATTTATAATAATTACAACATCTAAGAGATCTCTTTAAACTATTTATGTTAAATAGGAATTATTTGTAACTTTCGCCTCCTTAAATTTAGCGTTAGGCTATTACTTCATGAAGATTTTTCCTGGGTAACAGGTAATCACCCCGATAGCCGGCCTGAATTTTTGTGCAATCTAAAGTACCTCACATTTCGATTACCAAAATACTTATATGAGCAACAGAGAAATATCCACTCTTCTTAACGAACGTATTCTAATTCTGGACGGTGCAATGGGCACCATGATTCAGTCTTATAAGCTTACCGAAGAAGATTATCGCGGAGATCGTTTCAAGAATTATGAAACGGACCTGCAGGGCAACAATGACCTACTCAGCATTACCCAGCCTGAAATCATTAAAAAGATCCACTCCCAGTTCCTTGAAGCAGGGTCCGATATCATTGAGACCAACACTTTTAACGGTACGTCGATCTCCCAGGCTGACTATCAGATGCAAGATTTGGCATACGAGCTGAACAAAAAATCGGCCGAGAATGCCCGGGAAGTAGCTGACAAATTCACTCAAAAAAATCCGGACAAACCCCGTTTTGTGGCCGGTGCCATTGGTCCGACTAATAAAACCCTCTCCCTTTCACCGGATGTCGAAGATCCCGGCTACCGGGCTATTACTTTCGATCAGCTGGCCAAAGCCTACGACGAGCAGATAAGAGGTCTTGTGGATGGCGGTGCTGATATGCTGCTCATTGAAACCATTTTTGATACCCTGAATGCCAAAGCAGCGATCTATGCTATTCACAAATATGCCGAGGAGACGGGTACAAATCTCCCGGTGATGATCTCCGGTACTATTGTCGACCAAAGCGGTAGAACACTTTCCGGACAGACAACCGAAGCATTCTGGATTTCAGTATCTCATACCCAAAATCTGCTGAGCGTAGGGCTCAACTGCTCCCTTGGTTCAAATCAAATGAGACCCTACATTGAAGAGTTATCCAACCACGCTACCTGTTACACCAGCCTGTATCCCAATGCAGGTCTGCCTGACGAAATGGGCGAATACAACGAAAGCCCGGGCTTTATGGCCGACCAGCTTAGAGAATATGCTGAAGAAGGATTTGTGAACCTGGTTGGCGGTTGCTGCGGAACCACTCCCGAGCATATTCAGGCCATCGCTGAAGCGGCCACTGAATGCAAGCCCCGTACCATTGAAAGTCAAAAGCCCTATCTGCGTCTCAGCGGACTGGAACCGCTGGTCGTTCGTCCGGATACTAATTTTGTTAATGTGGGAGAACGAACCAACGTGATGGGGTCGCGCAAATTTCGACGGTTGATCACTGATGGAGAATTTGAAGAAGCCCTATCGGTAGCCCGCGAACAGGTAGAGAATGGGGCCCAGATTGTTGATGTGAATATGGATGAAGGCATGCTTGATTCGGAGCAGGTCATGACCGACTTCCTGCAGCTGATGGCCGCAGAGCCTGATATTTCCCGAGTTCCTGTGATGATCGACTCCTCCAAGTGGTCGGTTCTCAAAGCCGGACTCAAAACCATGCAGGGTAAATGCGTAGTCAACTCCATCAGCCTAAAAGAAGGCGAGGATGTCTTCAAGGAACAAGCCCGCGAGATACTCAATTACGGTGCCGCGGTTATTGTCATGGCATTTGATGAAGAGGGACAGGCTGATTCCTTTCAACGAAGAATTGAGATATGTGAACGAGCCTATAATATTCTGAAAGATGAAATCGGATTCCCTCCGCAGGATATTATCCTTGACCCCAACATCCTCACCGTTGCGACGGGTATTGAAGAACATAACAACTACGCCGTTGATTTTATCCGGGCAACCAAGTGGATCAAAGAGAATTTACATTTGGCCAAAGTCAGTGGCGGAGTCAGCAATATCTCCTTCTCATTCAGGGGCAACAACAAAGTGAGGGAAGCCATGCACTCGGCCTTTCTGTATCATGCCATCGAGGCCGGTATGGATATGGGAATTGTCAATGCAGGGCAGCTGGAAGTCTACGAAGAGATCCCTGATGAGCTGCTGGAGCTGGTGGAGGACGTACTTCACAATCGTCGGAGTGATGCTACCGAACGCCTGGTGGATTATGCCGAAAAGATCAAGGATGAGGATACTGAAACAGAGAAAAAGCAGGAAGCCTGGCGAGAGAAAGAGGTAGAAGAGCGTATCAAACACGCACTTGTTAAAGGTATTGTAGAGCACATCGTAGATGATGTAGAAGAAGCCCGACAAAAGTATGACCGACCTATCGAAGTGATCGAAGGTCCCATGATGGCTGGCATGGATGTAGTGGGAGATCTCTTCGGATCGGGAAAAATGTTCCTTCCTCAGGTCGTTAAAAGTGCCCGGGTTATGAAAAAAGGTGTATCCCATCTGGTACCCTATATTGAAGAAGAGAAAGAAAAAAATGAAGAGAGTGAACCCAAAGCCAAAGTACTTCTAGCTACTGTAAAGGGAGACGTGCATGATATTGGCAAGAATATCGTCGCCGTCGTATTGCGATGCAATAATTTTGACGTTATCGACCTTGGTGTGATGGTACCTGCTGACAAGATTTTAGAGGAGGCAAAAAATAACAATGTTGATATTATCGGACTGAGCGGGTTAATCACTCCCTCTCTGGATGAAATGGTTCACGTCGCGAAAGAACTAAAGAGACAGAAGTTTACTAAACCACTGCTCATAGGCGGGGCCACCACCTCCCGCATGCATACAGCGGTAAAAATTGAACCAAATTACGACCAGCCGGTCATCCATGTACTGGATGCTTCCCGAAGCGTTTCGGTAACCGGCAACCTGGTCTCCAAAACTCTCAAGGACGACTTTGTAAAAGAGAAAAAAGAAGAGTACAGCCGTCTGCGCGATCAGCACAGCAACCGATCGGGACGTAAGAAATATCTATCCATTGAAGAAGCCCGGAAGAATAAAACTTCGATCGATTGGGATAAGACCTCCATCCTGAAGCCGAAAGAACTCGGGCGACAGGTGTTTGAAGATTATCCCCTATCCGAAATCAGAAACTATATTGATTGGGGACCCTTTTTCATTGCCTGGGAAATGAAGGGGAAATTTCCTGATGTGCTTGAAGATGAAAAGTACGGGGAGGAGGCCAGAAAACTATACGAAGATGCCAATCAACTTCTTGATAAAATCGTGAAGAAAAAGCTGCTTCAGGCCCGCGCCGTTATGGGTCTATTCCCGGCCAATTCGATAGGGGATGATATTGAGATTTATACTGATGAGAAACGGGAGGAAGTTCGAACTACTTTCCATACAATCAGGCAACAGGCCAAAAAACGAAAAGGGGAACCCAATAAAGCACTGGCTGATTTTGTGGCGCCCAAAGAATCGGGAGTAGAAGATTACATGGGTGGTTTCGCTGCCACAGCCGGTATCGGTGCCCCCGAGTTGGTGAAGAAGTTTGAAGAAGACCACGATGACTACAACGCTATACTAGCCAAAGCCTTAGCCGACCGGCTGGCTGAGGCCTTTACGGAGTTGCTTCACGAAAAAGTACGCAAACAATACTGGGGCTATGCACCGGATGAAAATTATTCCAATAAACAGTTGATACGCGAGGAATATACCGGTATACGTCCCGCACCCGGCTATCCCGCACAGCCCGATCACACCGAAAAACGTATTCTTTTTGACCTGCTGGATGTTGAGTCATCCACCGGCATAGAGTTGACCGAACACTTTGCCATGCATCCGGCCGCATCGGTCAGCGGACTCTATTTTGCCCATCCCGAATCGACCTATTTTAATGTCGGTAATCTCGAAAAAGATCAGATCGAAGACTACGCCCAACGAAAAGGCATGACCGTAGAAGAAGTCGAACGCTGGCTGGCTCCTAATTTGAATTATGAGCCATAACAAAGTTTAGTAAAGCTGTTTGAAATTTTATTGAAAAACCTATCTTGAGAGAATACCAGAGATTGATTAATCTCTATCGTTAGGAAGCTTTACTAAACATATACTTGCCACATGACAAGTTTTACTAACTTGGCATGTGTTTTCCTGTTGACGAAAGTATGAGAGACTATTCATCAAAATTTTTTCCGGGTCAATTCTATCACATTTATAATCGTGCTAATGGAACCGACAAACTATTTTCAGAACACAGGAACTATAAATTCTTTTTCCAGCGATGGGATTATTATTTAAGTGACTATCTGAGTATATGGGCTTACTGCTTAATACCTAATCACTTCCATGTACTTGTAAAAATTAAAAATGAGCATAAGATTGGTACATTGAATCTTTCTGATCAGATTGAAATCACTGATGTGATCAGTAATCAATTCAGAAACTTTTTTATCTCATACACTAAATCTTATAACAAAGCTTATAAACGCAAAGGAAGCCTTTTTCAAAAACCATTCAAGCACGTACTAGTAGATTCTCAACCTTACCTTCTTGCATTGATACACTACATCCATCATAATCCTATACATCACGGCTTTACTAATGATTTTTTAGGATGGAAATATTCATCTTATTCTGCCCTATCAAGTCTTAATGCGACCAAAATATCCAGAGATGAAGTACTAAATATATTCGGTGGCAGGAAGAGTTTTTCTGATTTTCACAAGTTACAGAAAGACTATAAAAAAATTAATCATCTGTTATACGAGCTATAGCCCCCTGTTAGCTTTACTAAACTTTGGAAGTTTAGTAAAGCTGAATAAGGGCAATCAATCTTATAACGTAATCCTCTGAATATCCCCTTTCTTAACGGCACCCATTACCTCTTCCATGTTGCTCATGTCTACGCCGTTTTCCTGAACATATTCAGCAGGAAGAACAACAACACGGAAAATTTGATCCAGGGTGTAACCGTCACCAACCGTACTTAGATCAGTGTCTCCGGTTAAAAAGAGTTTCACATCAGCAACGGTATGATCAAAAGCATACTGCAACTGGCCATCATTAAAGAATACGGATACCGGGAGTTGCTGCCAGACATCATTGCCGGTACTCTCATCCACCTCCCATAACAGGTAGACGGCGACAATATCACTGCTATAAATCTCAACTGAGGGCGGAATCTCAAATATCTGCGTATAGCCGTTATTCTCCGTAAAGTCAGCTTCCACCTCAAAAGCCTGACCTATGGGTCCAGGAGGGCCCTCAGGTCCCTGGGGACCAATGGTTCCCGAACTTTCAATACATGAAGTGAAGATAAAAACCGATAATAGTATGCCTAAATATCTCATCATAGTACCCTTTTTGTGAATATTTACACTCGCAGAACGAGCTACTGAAATCTAATATTTGGCAGATTTCATAAATTCACATGAACATGCGGTATAGAGAGATAATAGTTTCTAGTGAATAGGAGTTGAATAAACGCCTTTAAAAGCTTTAAACCCGCATTTTATAGATTATAAGATAGTATGATGATCTCAATCATCATTACGCATCTTAGTACTATCGGTGCTGTTCATCACAGCAGTGATTATTTGCTGTCGCAGGGTTTTGAGGTTGAAATAGGTACCGTTTTTCTGCAGTCCTGAATTCTGTCGGTTGGTAAGAAAGATGATGGAAAGATTTTCCTCTGGGATCACGACAACGTTGGTACCGGTGAAGCCCGTATGTCCAAAAGTGCCTTCCGGTGTACCCTCCGCAGCTATAAATCCTTTATCCATAGCCCAACCCAATCCGTTTCCAAATCGATCTTTCGTTAAAAAAGTATCTATCACAGCTTTTGAAATAACTTGCTCACCCCGGTGTCGGCCCTCATGTAGCAATAAGTTGATCATTACCTGCAGCTCTTCAGCGGTAGAGAACAGTCCGGCGTGTCCGGCTACGCCGCCATTCGCATACCATGAATTGCCATCATTCACTTCACCCTTCAGTGTGTATTCCCGCCAGCCATCCCATGACTCAGGATCAACATCCACCCGGTATCCGAAATCGTCATCATAGACCATGCGCTTCTCAAAAGGATTACCGTGAGACGTTGCAGCAATCTTACTGAAGCCCTTATCAAGTGGGTTGAATACGGTTTTGGAAAGGTTCAACATTCCGTAAAACTCCTGCTGCAAAAACTCATCCAAAGTCTGACCCGAAACGCGCTCTATTACATCTCCCAATATCATAAATCCCAAGTCGCTGTAGTGGCGGCCCTTACCCACTTTCCATTCCAACGGCATCCCGGATATGGCCTCTAAACGTTCTTCCTTATTGGAAGCCAGGTAATAAAGCGGAAACCATTGTGGTAGTCCGGAGGAGTGTGTAAGCAAGTGACGAATGGTAATTTCCTGCCTGCTCTCCCTTTTGAAGCCTTCCAGATAGTCCGAAACAGGATCATTTAATGATAGTTGTCCCCTGTCATTGAGTACCATAATTCCAAAGGTAGTAGCAAAAACTTTGGTCAGCGAGGCAAGGTCAAACAGATGCTCTACCTGCATGGGTTCCGGATTTTTCAGCTCTTCCATCCCATAGCGGTACTTCTGGGCAAAACCGTAAGCTTTGAAATGCAATACAGAATCTCCCTGCTGCAACCGAATAACCGCGCCGGGTATATGTTCCTTGTCGACTGCATCTTGTATCAGCGAATCTATAGAGGCAATATTACCAACTTTAGTGGGACTCTCCTGTTCCTGAGAACAGCCGGCAAAAACAGCGATGACCAGTATAAAAGAAAAAAATGAACGCTTATTCATTCAAATAAATGTAGTTCGAATTTGCCTCCAAAAGCTTTACTAAACTTCCAAAGTTTAGAAAAGCTGTGTGATTACTTAACTGCTCTTATTCGTATTATTTTCCTCATCCGCCATATTCTCATAGACACTGTCGTTTGGCTCCCACAGCTCAATTTTTTGACCGTCGGGATCCATAATCCACCCGAACTTGCCATAATCATAGACCTCCATTTCGCCGACGACTTCTACTCCTTCCTCTTCCAGAACTTTCAACAGGGCTTCCAGATCATCCACCCTGTAATTATACATAAAGTCTTTCTTGCTCGGTGCGAAATAGTCTGTATCCTTATCAAAAGGTCCCCACGCCGTGAAGCCTTTTTTCTTTTCATCTTCGGCATGCCGCCACTCAAATGTGCCGCCATATTGACCGCTCTGGATACCCAGGTGTTTCCGGTACCACTCTTTTGACTTTTCCGGATTTTCACTTTTAAAAAACACTCCCCCTATTCCTGTTACTCGTTTCATAATGATCTCCTCCTCTTAAATGTTAGAATTTATATTCAATGCTTATGATCCCTCTCCGGTTCTTTCTTTAATAGCCGTTACTGCTTCGATACATCCCAGTATTTCGGCTTGTTCCAAGGGTGTGGCTTTGTCATCAATACGTGTTCGAATCGTGGGATCGGCCCCTTGATCCAATAAATAGTTGATGAGCCTGACATCATTGCCGGCTGCAGCCCAGTGTAGCGGGGTCCAGTCATTTAATCCGCGCTGGTTGATATCGGCGCCGTACTGCAACAACAAGCCAATCATATCCTCTCGCTCATCTCTTTCCGAGGAGAGAGCAGCAATGATTGAAGGAAATCCATCATTACCTTCATAATTTGGATTTGCCCCGGCTACCAGTAATTTCTTTATAAAACTCAAGGAACTGTGATACAGGGCATATTCCAGTAAATGGCCGACCCCGGTCTCCCGGCAATTGGGAAAATCCGGCCTGTTCCCAAGTAGTGCTCTGAGAAACTCAAAATCATTATTTTTAAAAGCACGGTCCAGTTTTATACCTAATTCATTGACCAAAATGATCTCCTACTTAGATATTATTTGGTAAAAGTACGAATCAAATATGAGATATAACCTGCAACTACTACAATCATACTCCCTACCACTGTATATAAAGGCCAGGCAATGGCAAGTCCCTCTCCAGGCAACAGGTTTTGAACCGGACCTTTTACCATGAAGAGCAGCGAGATCAAACCGGCGAAAAAGCCGATCATGGCATCTCTTTTATCAGGCTTATTAAACCAGCGACCCAGTACGAAAGCACCCAACAGGCCTCCATAGGTATAAGAAGCAATGCCCAGTCCCAATTCTACAACCGCGGGACGTTCGCCCTCCTGAAGCTGTAATACAGCAAAGAAAAACGCTGACCCGGTCAGGATAAAAGCCCAAACCATGGTAATGATCCGTGATATTTTCAGATCCTTTTCCTGTGTATTCTCCTTGCCAAAATAGGGCTTGTACAAATCCAGCGTTGTTGCCGATGCCAGGGAGTTCAGTGAAGAACTGAGACTGCTCATGGCAGCGGCAAAAAGAGAGGCTACGATAAGTCCTGAGAAGCCTACGGGAAGCTGTTCAACTATGAACTTGGCAAAGATCTCATCGGTAGTGGCCAACCCTAACTCTGCCGGAGTCTGGGCATTGTAAAAACCGTATAACAGAAGTCCGATTCCAAGAAAAAGGGCAAACTGCAGGGCTACGACTACCCCGCTCCAGATCAGTGCCTTCTGACTGTTTTTAAGATTCCGGGTGGTCAACAGGCGCTGCACGATCAGCTGATCGGTACCATGAGAAGCCACCGAAAATATAGCCCCACCAATAAGAGCGGTAAAGAAGGTATAGGGCTGTGCAATGAATTCCGTAAATTCCATGTCAAAACCGAAATCAATAAGAAGAAGCTTTCCGGAATCACGCGCCATATCCATGGCTCCTGCAATTCCAGCCGGGAGATCCGCAATCATGATAGCGGCTGCAAAAAGCGCACCGCCTATATAAACTCCCATCTGCATTACATCCATCCAAACGACCGCTTTAATACCACCGATTAGAGTATATACCAAGGTTATCACCGAAATGGCCGTTATAGAGAGAAGGTAGATCTCAAGGTCACCCCATCCTGAAAAGGCACCGCCCAATCTCAAAATAATGGCCAGGGGTATGGCCGTGGCAAAAAGACGGACTCCATCGGCAAGCAGGCGGGTAACCATGAAAGTGCTGCTGGTTGCATTCCGCATAGAGGGGCCGAAACGCTGTTCCAGAAATTGGTAGGCCGTCGACAGGTTCCCTTCATAATATTTTGGCAGAAAAAACAGGCTCACTAAAATACGTCCTACAATATATCCAAAAGTAATCTGCAGAAAGGTGAGGTTCCCGCCATAGGCTACCGCCGGTATACTGATAAACGTAAGGGTACTGGTTTCCGTAGCCACCACCGAGAATAGTACGGCCCACCAGGGTATGTCGTGACCGCCAAGAAAATAGTCGGAAGTAGAAGTCTGCTTCCCCGCGATGCGTATCCCTAAAAAGGCAACACCCACCAGGTAAATTACGATAACGGTATAATCTATAACTGAAAATCCCACACCAACCGGATTAGATTTCGAATAAATTCAAATCATTATACTAGGTATTTGCAACAGAATACAGTATTTGTTTTTAGCCTCTCTATATGGCATATGTTTGATTCAAATAGGAGGTAATGAAATCCGATTTAGTGTCGAGGGATTTTCATCTTCATTTGCTATAATTGAGGTATATAAACCACGGGATTTAAAGACTTACATGAACCCCTCGATTTCAAAACTATCGGGTATTTCGGGAAAAAAGACGCGGCGAATTGTCGGACTAATGTCAGGCACATCACTGGATGGCTTGGACATCGCTCTTTGCGATGTTACCGGTTCCGGTACCGATACCTCGGTGGATCTTGTCCGGTTTGATACTATCTCTTATGACAGAAATACCCGGGAGGCTCTATCAGAGATAACCTCCGTAGAGCAGGCAGAATTGGAAAAGGTTTGCATCATGAATGCAAGACTGGGAGAGCTGCATGCCCAAATGATTTTGGATACACTGGATAAATGGAGTATAAAACCTTTAGATGTTGATTGTATTGCCAGCCACGGGCAGACAATATTTCACGCCCCAAAAAGCAAACACGGCGTAAATGATTTGCCGAATGCTACCTTGCAAATCGGGGATGGAGATCATATTGCATCCAAGACCGGAATACTTACGATAAGTGACTTCCGGCAAAAGCATACGGCGGTCGGAGGTGAGGGAGCTCCCATGGCGGGTTTGGTTGATGAAATACTGTTCCGACATGCTCATGAAAATCGCATCTTATTGAATATTGGCGGTATCGCAAACCTGACTCTGCTACCTGCCGGGAAAGGCAACCACCGGCCCGCAATGACCACAGATACCGGTCCGGGAAACACGCTCATTGACGCAGCTGTGCGAAAATATTTTGCCAGGAACTATGACAAGGATGGAGAAATTGCACAGTCCGGCAAAGTCGACCGAACCCTTCTGAATAAACTGAAGGAGCATCCCTTTTTTAAAAGATCCATACCCAAGACCACCGGACCTGAACTGTTTAACCTTGCCTGGGTTCTGGAAATATTATCCGCAAATCAGATAGCAATCCCTGAACCTGAGGATCTGATTGCTACGCTAACTCGGCTGACAGCTGAAACCATTGCGGAAGCCATCCACAATTTGGAGCATGACGATGATAATATTCAGGTTTATGTCAGCGGCGGCGGAGTTCACAATAAGCTGCTTATGAAGTGGCTTAAAGAGCATTTGCCCGGCTACTGGATTCAGAATTTCAAAAAATTAGGCCTGGATCCTGACGCTAAAGAGGCTGTGCTTTTTGCGGTGCTGGCTAATGAAACTCTTGCGGGAGAGGGATTCCGATTGGAGAATCATTCAAAACAACTTCAGAAAGTAAATTTTGGGAAGATCTCTTTTCCTAAATGAGCATAAGATGACAATCAGAATTATATTTACTATAAATCTCAGTTAAATACCATTTGATACTATGAAATATCCGGATGCCGAAGCCCGACTAAGATACTATGAAAAGGTACCCACCGAAATCTTTGAGGATTCGAAAAAGGCATCGAAACATGTTGCCAAAGAAATTGCGGACCTTATCCGCCAGCGGAATAAAAACGATAAAAACACCGTACTGGGACTTGCTACCGGATCGACTCCTACCAAAGTTTATGACGAACTGGTCAGGCTGCACAAAGAAGAAGGGTTGAGCTTTAAAAATGTTATCACCTTCAATCTGGACGAATACTATCCTATGGAGCCTGATTCCCTTCAAAGTTACGTACGGTTTATGAAAGAACACCTTTTCGATCATATCGACATACCCGATGAACAAGTGCATATACCCGATGGTACGGTAGAGGAAGATAAGGTTACCGAATATTGCAAGCTGTATGAGCAGCAGATTCGTGATGCCGGCGGAATTGATATACAGCTGCTGGGTATCGGGCGTACCGGACATATCGGATTTAACGAGCCGGGTTCCCGGCCGGATTCCAGGACCCGACTGATTACCCTCGACCGGATCACCCGTAAGGATGCCGCCAGCGATTTCTTCGGTGAGGAGTATGTGCCGCGCCGTGCCATTACCATGGGGGTCGGCACTATTCTCGATGCCCGGCGGGTTATCATGATGGCCTGGGGAGAAGGCAAGGCACCCGTCATTCAAGAAGCTATTGAAGGTCCTATTAGGGAGAGCGTACCGGCCACCTACCTGCAAAACCATACGGATGCCACCGTCATCCTCGACGACGCCTCCTCCGCAGAACTGACCCGGCGCAAAACCCCATGGCTGCTCACCTCCTGCGATTGGGATGATCAGATGATTCGCAAAGGTGTGGTCTGGCTATGCCGAAAAGTAGATAAACCCGTACTGAAGCTGACCGATGAAGATTATAACGAACATGGGATGGGTGACCTGCTTACCCAGTTTGGGCCGGCCTATGACATAAACATAAAAGTATTTAATGAGCTACAGCATACTATTACAGGCTGGCCCGGTGGAAAGCCGGAAGCTGACGACACCAACCGACCGGAGCGGGCCAAGCCTTTTCCAAAGCGTGTAATTATTTTCAGTCCTCACCCGGATGACGATGTTATCTCCATGGGCGGTACTCTGATTCGGTTAGTAGAACACGGGCATGATGTGCATGTAGCATACCAAACCTCAGGCAATATCGCGGTCTTCGACGACGATGTAGTTCGATTTGTGGATTTTGTATCAGACTACAACGAACTCTTTGGGATGGAGCACGAAGAAGCGGAAGAGATGCTCAGTGAGATTAAAAGTTTTCTAAAAGACAAGACACCGGGGCAGGTCGATTCGGAAGAAATAAAAGAGATTAAAGGATTGATTCGTCGCAATGAAACTAAAGCTGCTGCCCGCTACTGCGGCCTGTCGGAGGGAAAACTGCATTTCCTGGACTTGCCATTCTATGAGACCGGGAGGGTTAAGAAGAAACCGCTTTCTCAGGCCGATGTTGATATTGTGACTGAACTTCTCCGAGAGGTGAAACCCCACCAGGTTTATGCTGCAGGTGACCTCTCTGACCCACACGGAACACACCGTGTATGCCTGCAAGCGATATATAAAGCCCTGGAAACCTGCAAAGATGACGACTGGATCGAAGATTGTTTTGTCTGGCTGTATCGCGGAGCCTGGCAGGAATGGGACATCAATCAAATTGAAATGGCTGTACCATTGAGTCCGCAGGAGCTTGCGAAAAAGAGAAAAGCCATATTTAAGCACCAGTCGCAAAAAGATCGTCCGCTGTTTCCGGGACCGGACCCGCGGGAGTTCTGGCAGCGTTCAGAAGAGCGTAATCGCAACACCGCCCGGCTCTATGATAAACTGGGTTTTGCCGAATATGAAGCCATTGAAGCTTTTGTACAATACAGGTTGTGATAATAAATGAAATGGCTTATCGGTGCTCATTCAGCCAGTTGAGTAACTGCTGAATAGCCTTACCGCGGTGACTTATTTCATTTTTGATCTCTGAAGCCATTTCCGCAAAGGTTTCCTCATAATCTTCAGGCTGAAATACGGGATCATAGCCAAAACCTTTTTCGCCTCGTTCTTCCTTCAGGATTTTCCCGCGGCATACTCCTTCAAAGGTGTGTGTCCCCTCATCCGATACCAGCGCTGCTACCGTTCTAAATTGAGCGCGTCGATCCTTGAGGTCCACTCCGGCGAGCTCTGCAAGAAGTTTTTCTACATTATCCTCGTAACTGGCATTTTCTCCTGCATATCTGGCGGAGAATACTCCCGGGCGGCCGTCCAAGGCGTCCACTTCGAGTCCGGTATCATCGGCGAGAGCAGGAAGGCCGGTCTCTTCGTATACATAACGGGCTTTCTTGAGAGCATTCCCCTCCAGGGTCAGTTTGTCTTCCTCCACTTCTTCGAGGTGCGAGAATTCGAGAGCTGATCTCAGTTTAATACCGAGCGGTCGAAGCGTCTCTTTGAGTTCTTCAATCTTATGTTTGTTGCGCGAGGCAAGGACGATGGTATCCATTTCAAGATTTTTGATTGTGATTGTATGATCAACTATCACGCTAAGTTCTGTAGGTATAAGTGTAAAAGGCTATTACACAGTGCTTCACAGAGAAACCACAGAGTGACACAAAGTTCCTTACACCCTATACCTTATACCTTTTACTTTTACCTTATACCTTAAATACTACTTGTTACATAGAGGTTAAAACAGTAACTCAGCCTGCCCTAAATACTCTCCTTCATATCGTGCAGCAGCTCTTGTACCTCATGCCACTTCAGGCGCGGCCCGTACTGAGAAACAACTTTCGACCCTGCAATACTTGCCAGCTTCCCGGCTCCTGCATAGCCCATGTCATGAGTAATGCCGTACAGAAAAGCGCCCGCGTACATATCACCCGCACCATTGGTGTCGACAGCTTTCACATCATAGGGCTCGATGTCAATAAAGGTGTCCCCATCAAAAATCATCGCGCCGTTGCTTCCTTGGGTGATGACAAATTTTTTGGCCTCTTTCTTAAGCGCTTCCCGGGCTTCCATCAAATCCGACTTACCGGTATACATCTTAGCTTCCTCTTCATTACAAAAAAGCAGGTCAACAGAAGCGCCGATAATATCCTCAAAGTGCGACTTGAAGCCACTCACTATGGAAGGATCAGAAAGGGTGAGCACAGTTTTTACATCATAGCTTTCGGCAATTTTCTTGGTTTGCTTCATCGCCTCACGTCCATTTTCAGAGGTAACAAGATACCCCTCAATATAGGCGTATTCCGAATCCCTGATGGCATTTTCATCCACCTCTTTGGTTGACAGTGTAGAGGTGATGCCCAGGAAAGTATTCATGGTGCGTTCGGCATCCTCGGTTATCATAACCAGGCATTTACCGGTTATCCCCTCTTCCCGTTCCTGATTCTCAAAATTGGTGACAATGCCGGCCTCATTCATATCGTTCAGGTAAATTTCTCCGAACTTATCGTTGGCTACTTTGCAGGAATAAAATGCTTTTCCTCCAAACTGACTCAGGGCAAATACGGTATTGGCCGCCGAACCTCCGGGTTTCTGTACGGTTTCGGCATGATGGATATCATCGATCATACGGAATTGCGTCTCCTCATCTACCAGGGTCATCAATCCCTTTTTTACATCATGCTTTTCAAGAAATTTGTCAGTGACTTCAAATTCAATATCGACCAGCGCATTGCCGATACCATACACATTATACTTTTTCTTCATAGAACTATTATTTGGACAGCTATTAATTCATTCATTTTGCTTTAAACGAAGAAAGTACAAACTAAAGAAAGGGTATTAAAGTTTATTTTCAGTTCAATAAAAAAAGGCGCCTGCAAAATACAGGCGCCTTAAATAATAACCAGCTATCAAAATTAATTATGAGCGATAGGGTCCGGATCACCGTCAGGGTCATTGCTGGCGGTACCGTCGGATGTCGGGTTGCCCAATAGCAGTAATCCCGCAACATGGGGACTCGCCATAGATGTACCGTTCAGGGTAGCTGTACCGCCGTCTTTATAGAGCGAAAGTATGCCTACACCCGGAGCAGCAAATTCAACGGGCGGATCGGTAGGTCCTGAATAGTTTGAAAATGATGCGAATGTATCGGTATCATCGGTAGCCGATACAGTCCACACATTAGTATACTCCACACGGGCCGGGGAATAGTTATTGGCATTATCTGCGTCATTTCCGGCGGCAAGGGCAAACCTGACACCTGCATCCGCAGCATTTCTAACGGCATCATCCAGTGCCTGCGAAGTTGGTCCGCCAAGGCTCATATTGGCAACATCTCCGCTGGACGCATTGGCGGCTACATAATCAACACCGGCAATAACGCCTGAATAGGAACCGCTTCCACGGCTGTCAAGTACTTTAACCGCTACGACGCTGGCACCGGGAGCAACACCGACTACATCAATGTCATTATCCAGTGCGGCAATGGTACCGGCTACGTGGGTTCCGTGACCGTTGCCGTCATCAGCATTCTTAGAATCCTTTCCTTTGCTGATAAACGTAGCGCTTCTGTTTACATCCACATTAAGATCGGGATGGTCCAGATCGATACCGCTGTCGAGAATCCAGGCTGTGCCGGAACTCGCAACAGGTCCGCCAACACGGGTTATCCCCCACGGTGTAGTCTGACCCGAACCGCCATCTCCACCGCCACCGTCACAGGATCCGCCATTGGGCGTGCCGCAGGGAGGCGCGAGCATGACCACCTTATCTTGTTCAATATAGTCGATGCGACGGTCTGCTTTCAGCCGGTTGATCTCTTCATCCGTCAAATGTGCCGCAAAACCCGGCAGGGCTTTATTGTATTGTTTAAACACAGCATCATTTGCAATGGCATTATCCCTTAGAATGCTGCTTCGCATATCCTCAACCTGAATACCGGATATTGCCTTGCCTTTTGAGTCTGTATTTTTAAACACTACAATATATTGCCCCGGAATTGGATCACCCGAACGGGATTCAATCTGCTCATCCTGAGCCGGACTGACATCCGTAATATTTGACTGTTCACAACCGTAAAATGCGAACATGGCAATTAATAAAAATGCGCCTGCTATCTTTGCATAACTTGTCTGCATAGTTAACCTCTATTTATTCTGATTAATGTAATAGCTCTTGAAGGACAACATCCAGAAATGCGTGTTCCCTAAATTTATAATTGATAAGAATTGCTTTTTCCTTTTTTATTTGCCCTAACTCTAACAAGAATAACAAAAAACCGATATGTTACAAATTATTAATATGGTGTCGATAATTAACTGGAAAGCATGTAAATAGAGTAACTTTTCGGATCTGAAAAATCACCATTTTGGTCCGGATATCTTATATAGTTTCGATAGTCACTCTTAACACAATTCTCCCAATATTACCCTTGAACGGCTTTTCAATATTTGCTGTTTTTTTATCCCTATTTATAGAAATTGAGGTATGCAACCATTTATAGAACATCTTTCCAAGAGGCTTGAAAAACCCCTTCCCGGCTTGAATGCCCAATTAAGAATGGCACCGACGCCCTTATCGGATGGGCCTAACCGGGAACTGGAGCCGCCGCCGAATGCTAAAAAAAGCAGCGTGCTGATTCTGCTGTTTCCTAATGAAGATGAGCGCCTGGAATTGATACTGACCCTGAGAAGCAGGGATATTGATCACGGCGGACAAATCAGCCTGCCCGGTGGCCGTTCGGATGAAAACGAATCGTACGTTGAAACCGCTTTACGGGAAGCGAATGAAGAGGTAGGAATCAATCCAGAATCGGTTGAAATACTGGGAGTGCTCAGTGACTTATACGTCAGTCATTCAAATAACCTTGTGAAACCGGTGGTGGGCTATATGGGTAGCATTCCTGAACTCACGCCCAATCCTGCTGAAGTGGAAGAAGCTTTTACGGTGGAGGTAAAATCCCTGGCTGCTAAAAAGAACCTGACCGTTGAAAATTGGGACCTCAAAAAATACTCCTACGAAGTTCCCTACTGGGACATCCACGAAGTTCCGCTCTGGGGGGCCACCGCCATGATTCTGAATGAACTGCTCGACCTTTACCGTGAATATACCGGTGAAGAATAATGGGTGAATGGTAGTAACCGATTATCCTTCTCTTAAAGCCATAAATCCTACTTCTTGCCCATAACCATGGAGGCTGCCAGACTGCCAATTTTCGTGCCGATGGCTACCCCCATTCCGCTTAGCCCGGCCGCAACAAATCGATGATCATCCAGGCGCTCGAGAATCGGCGTTTTGGATTCGGTAAAACCCATAATGCCCGACCACTCAGATTCAATTTGCCACTGCTTACCAAGCCCAAGCACATCCTTAGAAAATTTTATCAGATGATCCTTAATCTTTTCATTCACACCGAACTGATCGGTTGTTTCTTGAATGGTGGCAATATTTCTGGCTCCTCCCATCAACAGACGATTACTAATATTCCGAAAATAGATATAACCCCGGTCATGATGAAAGGTCCCTTTCCAGGACATCTCCTCTAATTCATTGGTCACAAACACAAAACCCCTTGCCGGCTCTACCTTCACTTCAGGAAGCAACTTTTTTACAAAACCGTTAGCGGCTACCAGCACTTTATCGGCTTTGAGTCTTATCTCATTTCCCAATAGCACCGAACCATCCTGTTCGACACCTTCTACTTTGACATTCCATTTGACCTCAATATCCTGCGCTCGCACCAGTTGCAACAGGCGCTGCATCATGCTACCGGGATGCAAAGCACCTTCGAGGCGATTATGAATGACATGATACCCGTTGAGTTTTCCGGCCTTGTATACCTTCTCTTCTCCGGTCAATTCGGCCATCCATTTATTGAATTTTGGAATATACTCGGAAGCCTCTTCAAATGGTTGTTCTTCGGTGAAAAGCTCGTATCCCCCACAGGCATCATAACCTATATGGTTTTCTCCCAAGGTTTCCTTTAATAGGTTTAGTCCCCGGTAACGATTAACAATACGCTGCTTGACTCCCTCAGCTGACTCTTTTTCCAGGTCGGCAATATATTCAGTAATAGACCCGACACAGGCAAATCCGGCATTCCGGGTGCTTGCTCCCTCCGGCATAAATCCTTTATCAAGCACCAGTATGCGTGTGGAAGGATGGTTACGTTTTGTGAAAAGAGCAGCAGAAAGTCCCACAATACCTGCACCGATTATGATCAAATCATATGGTTTCAGAAAGGTTTCTTTTTCCCAAAAAGAATATTGAAATTTGGAAGACATAACTTAGCCATTGGAGTTAACTGTTAGTCATGGATTTTAAGTTGTCAACATCATAAAACTATTTCTGGATGGGCTGAAATACAAGAGAGGCCATGAGTGCTGATCCTGTTTTAAAGCACTCTTCATCGATATTATACCTCGGGTGATGCCAGGAGTAGGTAGAATCTGCCTCCTTGCTGCCGCTGCCAAGAAAGAAGAAGGTCCCCGGAAAGTGCTGTTGATAAAAGGCAAAGTCTTCACCCGCCATGATAGGTTCATCCCTTACAATTACAGAATCATTACCAAAGAGTTCTTTGGCCGTCTCCATTACTGCCTCGGTAGACCAATCGGTATTGATCACAGCCGGGTAGCCGAAATCAAATTCAAAACTGTAGCCGGCCCCCGCAGACTGTGTAACACCTTTTACAATGGCCTCAATTTTATCCCGGATGAGTTCAGCTGTTTCCTGGGAAAAGGTGCGAACTGTACCCAGCATTTCTACATTCCC
Source organism: Halalkalibaculum roseum (assembly GCF_011059145.1). Classification (NCBI taxonomy): domain Bacteria; kingdom Pseudomonadati; phylum Balneolota; class Balneolia; order Balneolales; family Balneolaceae; genus Halalkalibaculum; species Halalkalibaculum roseum. The sequence continues at coordinate 112,477 of NZ_JAALLT010000004.1, forward strand.
CGGAATGATATTATGGGTGGTACCACCCGTAATCTTACCCACCGTAACAACTGCGGGTTCGGTCGGATTGATGTTTCGGCTGACAATCGTCTGGAGATCATTTACAATTCGAGCTGCCAGAATGATTGGGTCTACCGTTAGATGAGGAGAAGCGGCATGTCCGCCCGTCCCCTGTATCTCAATCCTAAATTCATCGGGTCGGGCCATGAGAGGACCTTTTCGCGTTGCAATAGTCCCGGGTGGATAGTCGGGACTTGAGTGCAGCCCATAAATTACGTCAACTCCCTTTTCCTGCAGGTAACCGGTTTCGCAAAGCATGCGTCCCCCGCCGGGAAGTTTCTCTTCGCCCGGTTGAAAAATAAACAGTACGGTTCCTTCAATATCCTTACGCAGGCGAGAAAGTATTTTGGCGGTACCAAGCAAGTTTGCCGTGTGGCCATCGTGACCGCAACAATGCGCAATGCCCGAATTTTCTGAAAGAAAATCTTTCTTGTGCTCTCCCTCTTCCCGGATAGCCAGCGCATCGATATCTGCACGAAGTGCAATCACGCGATCGGATTTTTTTCCGCCTTTCAGTACCCCCACACAACCCGTTTTAAGTGGACGATCCACCGAAATATTGAGCTTCTTAAGTCGCTGGATAATATATTCCGTTGTCTCATATTCCTGGTAACTCAATTCCGGATTCCGGTGCAAGTGACGCCGGATGCCAACCATATCCTGATGGAATTCGTTACTGAGATTTTGTATTTGACTTAACTCCATGATAAAGAAATACTGTTTGGGTGCGGTTTTCCTCTGATTATTTAAAGTACGTAAAATTAATCACCTTCTTTATTTCATTTCGTAACCTTTACATTATTTTTGCGTATTCAACCAGACAAGGTTATCCAACATGGAATTAAGAACGAAATTGATATATGAATAATACAAGCAGATCCTGGGAAATTGTTTTGGCCGGTATCGCATTTGTTGCCATCGCTGTCTATCTGATAGGCAACCATGATAGCAGACCGGAGGAACCCAGAGCCCCTGAGTCACCCGAGGCCTTTACCGTTGAACCTTCTCTTCCATCTACCATTGTTATAGACCTTCAGAACCTTGAGAATCTTAAAAATCTCGAAAACCTTAGCAATCTGAAGAATATTGAAAATCTGGAACAACTTGAATTTGAACTGAAGAATCTCGATAAAATCATTGAGGAGCGGATTAATACGCAAGCCGAACAGGAATCGGTGGAAAAATCCCTTCGTATGGTTGAAGAAAAATTGCAGAATATCGACAAGGCAGACTACAAGGTTCAGTTGCAAAACAAGAAGATCTTTATAAATAAAGACTATAATGTTGAAGAGGCTAATTGGACCGAAGCAAGCCCGGGCGTTTTTATCTACAGAAAATCCCTGCCCCTCGGTGAACTCAAGGCCTTTAACCTCAGTATGGGATTTGGAAATCTGAATATTATCGGTGAAGAATCTACTCAAGGGGAGCTCACCATACGGGCAACAGGCAATGTGGAATCCGCTAAAGAGATCCGGGATAATCTCGAAGTGGTCAATAGAGTGGATAATGAAGCGGCTTATTTTGAGGTAAGTCCGGGAAGTCAAAGCAGTTTTTCCGATCGTGTCAACCTGGAAGCCACACTTAAAATGCCAAAAAATATGAAGCTGGATGCTTCCACACGAGGTGGACACATCAATGCCAATAACCTAGATGGTGAACACAAGCTGTTTACCTCAGGTGGACATATCATTCTCGATGCTATTTCGGGTACTACGGAAGCAGAGAGCAGCGGCGGACATATTACCTGTGACCGTTTAAATGGTTCTGCCATGTTGAAAACTGCGGGGGGACATATAAAGGTCAGCAACGCTAATGCTGATCTATCAGCAACCACCGGGGGTGGACATATTGAACTCGAACAATTTGATGGACAAGTTGATGCTAAAACATCAGGTGGAAATATTTCTGCTGAGATACTTTCAGCAACCGGTCCGTTGAGTTTCGTCACCTCTGCCGGTAATATCTCATTGGTTATTCCGCAGAATTTATCTGCTGATATCAAGGCCAAGGGAAATATGGTTAGTATGGAAGAGGGTTTTCAATTTGACGGCAATAAGTCTAAAACCGGCATTTCAGGTACACTCAATGGCGGTGGAGTCCCGCTGACGCTATCGTGCAAATATGGAAATGTGAACATTGCACATGACTGATACAGGATCGAGCGGTACAGAAAATCCTCAGCTAAAAACCACCAAAGACGGCTCCAATACACTTTATTCCCATCGTTTTGAACAGCACTACCATAATCCCAATGGAGCTGTAGCCGAAAGCAAGCATAACTTTTTTGAGGTCAATGGTCTCTATGAGGCGCTTGAAACAGGAAAAGATTTGACCATCCTCGAAGTTGGATTCGGCACAGGTCTAAATCTACTGTTACTTCTGGATGCATTACAGAACTTGGAGAATCCTGCAAAAGTACATTACTATACCGTCGAAGCCTATCCCATTAGTCCGGAAATGGCCGCTTCTTTCAATTTCTGTGAATACCTTTCAGATTCCGGAAGTGTTGACCATCTGAAGAAAATTTTTAGTCAACTGGAGAAAGGGTTGAATCACTATAATTTGAGCGACAGGCTGGATGTGACTGTATTTTATGGCTTCTTCAGAGACTTCCCGACAGAAAGTATTGAAGCCAATTTTATATTCCATGACGCCTTTTCGCCGGAAGTCAATGAAGAACTCTGGACGGGCGAAACCTTTAAAAAACTAAAAAACCTCAGTGCTCGTAATGTCATTTTAACAACCTACTCCTCGGCATCTGCAGCTAAAGGGGCCATGGCATGGGCCGGTTGGAAACTGGCCAAAACTCGCGGCGCTTTGGGCAAAAGGGAGATGACCGTCGCCGCCCTGGATGAAAGTCAGCTGAAAGGTCTGAAACGCGTCAATGATGAACGTCTGAAGGAAAGGTACGAGCAGGGAGATTTTTAGGGCATTAATTTATTAGCCTAAACTCTTCCAAGCGTGGACGCTTGGAAGAGCCTAATTAGTACTTTGTGCATCTTTGCGCTACTTTGTGCCTCTTAGTGGTATAAGTAACTCTAAGTTAATACCTTATTACGATTCAGGTATGAAATATATTCACCGAGGAGCGGAAATGCCTTGCGTGATAACCTAAATAACTGAAAACCTGTTAACTGACACCCTGTTCCCTGTTGTTCACTGCTCACTGTCATCCTGAAACCTTCTCAGCAACTGCCCCAAATATTTATCAGGATAAATCTTATTCACATGATCCATATCCGCCAAAATAACAAGTCGCTCTTTGCTGCGTGAAAGAGCCACATTAAGCAGGCGCGGTACCGCCAACCCGTTTTTATCTTCATCAAAAGGACGAACCGAATAGTGACGCTTGCTGCCATACTGCATTTCGCCGCTCATTACGGTATCAAAAATAATTACCTGCTTCTCCCGCCCCTGAAAAGTATGGATGGTTCCCACTTCCACTTGTTCAAAACCCTCCCGGTAGAGTTCCTGACGAATATCGTACACTGTGCTGCGAAAGGGAACAATTATACCTATCTCATCCACCGGGACATGATTTTTCATCACCAGCTTTTTTACAATCTTGACCAGTAGAAACAGGTGAACTTCATTGACCGGGCTAAAGCCCCTGCCCTCGTCTTTCTGGGTCAGCACCGGTCCGTATCGCCGGGTATCAATGACATTTACTGTAGGATCCGGTTTGTTACCTTCAGGGTAATTAAGGGATGTCCCTTCTTTCTCCAGATCGACAGTATTTAACCTGTCTTCATAGAATACAGAACTCAGTACATCCGCCAGATCTTTATTCAGCCGGTATTGTACATCAAAAAAAGTGGTGACCGGACGGTTGAAATCATGCCAGTTAAAGAGATCCTCAGTAGATTCGGATTTAGATGCAAAGGTAAAGATATCTTTCTCCAGGAAGTCCCGGGAAACGGCATCACCTGTCAGGGCGATGGGCGGCAGCTGCATGGGATCACCGACAACCACAATATGATCCTTTGCCTTAGCAGCCAGCACCATGAGGTAAGGCAGATTAGCCATGGAGGCTTCGTCAATCACAACCGCATCAAATTCCTGTCCGTCGAAAAGCTCAGAGGTGCACACTTTTGCCAGCGTAGTGGCTACCAATTCCCGTTTTTCCAACTCAAAACGTTCGTTGACCGTGAGCATACGCTCTATCTTCTCTTCTACCGCTGCTTCTCCACCGTGTTCATCCAGCTGTTCCCCAAGATTGTTAATCTCTTCATCCAGCACCTTAGGCACATCCTCCCCGTGCTCCATTAGATTATCAATCTCTTTCTGCAGCTTCTGGTACTTGTTCAAAACATTGGAAAGCTTGGAAGCCTTTATTTTTTGCTTCTCCTCACGCTCTTTGATCTGCTTTTCAAATAACACTTCCTCAAGCCTTTCACTGTCCAGTGCAATCTCCCCAAAACGGGTGACTTTCTTTTCCAGGTGCTCCTTTTCCACAGCAGTTAGGGCTTCCAGTGCACTTAATAAGCCAACATCCACTGCCCTATTGGTATTGGAGGCAAAAAGTACGCGCTTGCTCTTCACCAGGTAGTTGGCCATCATAAATCCCAAGGTGGATGTCTTTCCCGTACCTGGCGGGCCCCACACGTACAAAACCCGGTTCTGCAAGGCTTTAATCAAAGCCTCATGCTGTGCCTCATTCCGTCGGCTGTCATCAAGGACTCTGGTCTCTTCATCGCTGTGGTCTCTTTTTGGATCGGGATCAAAAAGACGACCAATACGTTCACGCGCCTCTTCCTCCTCACTGTCGAGCAATTTATCAAGTTCCCGATGCAGCCTTCTCAAAACAAAATCATTTTCCCATTCCAGGCTGACCTTGGTAAGCTCATTTCCGAAATTATGCGGAAAATGCAGAACCACCTTTTTCTCGCCGACTTCCACGGGATAGAGCTCCAATTCCTTCTCATAGTCCTCCATCTCCCCGCGAATCACTTCCGCAAAACGAAGCGAGGTATTCTGCGACTCAAACTCATAGTAAAATACCCCCGGTGGATGCTTCTCCTTGCGTTTTCCCTGGAATAGTACATCATGGGCCGGCTTTTCGCGTACCGTATCAATCTCATCCTCCACGGCCTCAATCGCTTTCTTGATGAGCTTTTTGATCTTCTTATCGGTCATTCTTTGAATTCAATTCATTATTCCACTTCAATTCAGAGGCAGAAGGGAAAAGTGAGAAGGGAGTAGATATTAAATAACTTCTCGTTTCTCGTTTCTCGCTTTTCACTTCTACCTTCTGCCTCTCATCACTCATACAAATCATCAAGATCAGCCTCAGCAAGATCAATGAAAAGCCTGCTGACTTTCTCCGCCACTGCTTTAAAAAAAGCCTCGCCCTTTTCAGCCGTTGCCTTCCTGGGATCACCCACACCCGTATCCTCAGTTACTTCCGACCATTTTCGTTCTGCCCAGGCCCAGTTTTCCCGCAGGGACTCGATTTTATACTGTCTGGCATCTCCGTCCCCGGCTTCCTCCAAAGGCCTCACCAGATCCGGACGCAGGTGCATAACCAAGCTGGTCTCCATCTCTTCGGCGTGATCACCATCGGTGATCTCAAAAAAGCGGCTCTTGTCCATGGCCTGGAACCAGTTGCACATTGCTATAAACATCTTCGGATATTTAACCCCCAGCTCACGCACTATAGGCTTAAAATTGTTACCCCCATGACTGTTAAGAATTAACAGCTTGTGGATTTTCTGACGATTCAGTACCTCAATAATGTCATTTAAAACAGCGGCCTGAGTGCTGGAGTGCATATTAATATCCAGTTTGATATCCGTTTGACCGGTATTTACACCGAAAGGGATAATGGGTAGAATCATGATTTTTGCACCTGCCTCCCAGGCCAGCCGACCGGCTTCCGCTGCTATGGCTTCTCCTTCAATATTGTCGGTGGCATAGGGCAGATGATAGTTATGTGCTTCCGTAGCTCCCCATGGTAACACCGCAAGCTCTACCTCCTGCTCCTTAAGATCCTTCCAATTGCTTTCTGCCAGAATATATGGTCGCATGACTTATTTTAATTCTTAATTCAAAATTGTCCCTTTAGCCTTTTCACTTCTCACTTCTTCCTACTGATCCCACAATTCAGCCCGTATGGTCGCCGCACTTTTTTCCGATATCTGATATTCCAGTTTAAGTCTTCTTCGTTCTGGAATTTTGCTTTCAACCAGTTTTTCACTTTCTGCTGTATAAAGGATCAAATCGGTATCCCGCACAAACAATGGAAGTGATTTTCCATAAGAGACACCGGCCACAAACGAACCTTCAAAACTGATATTCATCTTAAGGCTGTTGATGATTTTGGGGATAGTCTTTTCCTCGGAAGCTACCAGCCCGATGGTTTCAATAGCCGCCCTGTCTACGATCGAGAGCAGCGTATCCGGATTAAATCCATAAACCACCGGAAGTAATCTTCCCGTCTCTGCAAAATCACGGAATTTATTGATCAGTTGTATGGGGACAAATAACGCGTCGTAACCGACGGTTTTATTGTACTGGTTCACATTCAGCACCGTGCTTCGTACCCCAACATCCTTTCGGATGGCATCGGCCAGCATTCTGCCCAGCTCGTTGGTCTCTCCGATACTGGCACAACTTTCGATGCGATCGGGCCACTCCATAAAGCTCAGCTGCTCCTGGAACAACTCATCCAGCTCCGATTCGTCCAGTCCGTAACCGATCAGCTCCTCCAGAAGCTTTCTCATCTTTTCGGCACCGATCTCAAGGCGGTCTGACTTATCCAGCGTAGTAGTCTGACGTTCAACGATGAACCCTCGGCCTTTCTCACTGTGCACCAGTCCCTCATCCGCCAGTATGTGATAGGCCTTTCGCACAGTGTGGAAACTCGTTTCCAGCTGCTGGCCCAGCTCACGCGTAGACGGCAACACCTCTCCCACCTGAAACTGCTTGGTGGCAATCATCAGACGAATACGATCGGCGATATACTTTGCGGAGGTTTTCAAGATATAACTGTTTCAGTTTCTGAACGCACAAAAGATAGGTGTTTATATGATGATTCTCATAGATGGATTTGAGGAACCTTACCGTAGAGCGATTTGCCAAATCGCTCCAGAATTTGAGTGAGCGGATAAACAATCCGCTCTACGTTTTCATTACCGCGAATATCAGCGGCAAGTATTACTTACTGTTCTCAACCAGTTTCTTGAGCTCCGATACCAGCATCAGCGATTCGATGGGTGTCATCCTGTTCGGGTCGCTCGCCTCCAACTTGTCGATAAGCTGTTCAATGCGGGGATCAAGCTGGGTCTGGAAGAGCGACATCTGCTCGATCTGCTCCTGCTTGTCCATATCCTTTGCCGCCTTCTTGGCAGCAACAGCTTTTTTCTTGGCGCCCTCAGCCAGTGTGCCATTGCTGTCGGTGATATCCAGGCTATGGCTCTCCAGGTTTTTCAGAATCTCTTTGGCCCGTTCTATCACGATGGAAGGCAAACCCGCCATATCAGCGACCTGTATACCGTAGCTGTGATCAGCCCCTCCCCGAACCAGCTTGCGGAGAAAAATAACTTTCCCGTCATGTTCCTTAACCTGAACATTATAGTTTACAATATGGTCATACATATTTTCCAGCTCATTCAGCTCATGATAGTGAGTGGCAAACAAGGTCTTTGCCGCAACAGAAGGCTGGTTATGTAGGTATTCGGCCAGCGCCCACGCTATACTGAGTCCATCGAAAGTACTGGTTCCCCGCCCGACTTCATCGAGCAAAATGAGTGAATTTCTCGTTGCATTGTTCAGGATATTCGCTGCCTCATTCATCTCTACCAAAAAAGTACTCTCGCCCGCCGCCAGATTATCCGAAGCTCCTACCCGGGTGAAGATTTTATCGACCATCCCGATATGGGCATCCTTAGCCGGCACAAAACAGCCTATCTGCGCCAGCAAGACAATGAGGCCCGTCTGCCTGAGAATGATACTTTTACCCGCCATATTCGGGCCGGTTATAATCAGTATCTGCTCATCTTCATTTTCCAGGTGGATGTCATTCGGAATAAAGGGTTCTCCTGGAGGCAATGTTTTTTCCACCACCGGGTGACGGCCTTTGGTAATATCGATCACCTGGTCATCCGCCATGGCCGGTTTGCAGTAATTATTGCGATAGGACACCTCTGCAAAACTTTGCAGGCAATCCAGTTCAGCAAGAGCCTGTGCAATCCGCTGTACTTCATCGGCAAATTCGGAAACATAGAGCCTGAGCTCTTCAAATAGTTCGTATTCCAGGGTCTTGCTGCGTTCTTCAGAGGAGAGTATTTTCTCTTCTACTTCCTTCAGTTCAGGCGTGATGTAACGCTCAGAATTTACCAGGGTCTGCTTGCGAATAAAATGCTCAGGTACCTTTTCTTTGTGGGTATTGGTCACTTCAATATAATAGCCGAACACCTTGTTGTAGCCGATCTTCAACGAACTGATACCGGTCTCCTGTGCCAGCTCTTCTTTAATCTTGGCAATATAATTTTTCCCATTGCGAGCTACATCGCGAAGTTCATCCAGCTCGTCATTAAAACCGTCCTTAAAAATACCGCCGTCGCGCACACTGGCCGGAGGATCTTCCTGGATGGCCTTTTCAATGCGCTCCTGAACTTCGATGAGCAGTTTCAAGCGGTCCCTGATATCGTTGAGCAGTGGTTCATCGAGTTTGCTGAACTGCATTTTGATACGCGGCACCTGAGCTAGGGAAAGCTTAAGCTGCATCAGGTCACGGGCATTGGCCCGTCCCACGCAAATGCGCGATATTAGCCGCTCAAGATCGCCCACCTGCTCCAGTTCCTCTCGCAGATTCTCTCTGGCATCATGATTCACGTTCAAAGCTTCCACCGCATTCAGGCGCCGGCTGATCGGCTTCAATCGTTTCAATGGACTCATAATCCATTTACGCAAGAGACGTCCGCCCATTGCCGTACAGGTGTCATCCAATATGGAAATCAGCGTCCCCTCAGTGCCGCCTTCCTGAATGGAGGTGATTAGTTCCAGATTTCGCTTGGTGGAACCGTCGAGAGACATGAATTCCTGGTTTTCAAAAGCCTGCAGTCGCTTTATATGTCCGAGTGAAGCCTTCTGAGTCTCCTGTATGTAGTGCATCAGAGCTCCCGCGGCAATTTGGGCCACATTCAGATCTTCGACTCCGAAGCCCTTCAAAGAGTGGGTTTCGAAATGATCGGTCAGCAGATTATAGCCGTAATCGCCTTCGTAGACCCAGTCTTCGATAAACGTGATGTTATGATCCTGCAGTTCAGCGGGCACATTATTCTTGCGGCTCTTCGACAACAAAATTTCAGAAGGCGAGATGGATTGAAGCAAGTCATCCACCTGGTTTTTATGTACCTGGCTCAGTGCAAACTCTCCGGTCGACACATCCGCAAAAGCGACTCCTGCGGTTCCGCCTGCCCAGTATATGGCCGCCGCATAATTATTGCGCTTGTGCTCCAGCAGTTTTTCCGACATGGTGACGCCCGGCGTAGTAATCTCAGTGACTTCACGGTTCACTACCTTACGTCCGGCATCCTTGGCTTCGGAGGGATCCTCCACCTGTTCACAGACCGCAACCCGGTGTCCTCTTTTTACGAGTTTTGGCAAGTAGGTATCCAGCGCGTGGTAAGGAAATCCGGCGAGCGGGGTTTGATCTCCCCCGTTATTTCGTTTGGTGAGCGTAATACCAAGTTCTTTACTGACCAGCTCGGCGTCATCGGCAAAGGTTTCATAAAAATCTCCTACCCTGAAAAGCAGTATGGTTCCCGGGTGCTTCTCCTTGATGTCATCATACTGCCGCATGAGTGGTGTCTTCGACTTGGTTTTCGGACTCATGATTTAATTAAAACTTTCTGAATTATTCTCTTATTATTAGCTTTAAATATAATTGATGCCTGTAGATATTTCAGGCATGCTTGGCTGGTATAACTTACAGGAATTAATTATAAGGCTTATCAATTTACAGCAAAATACGGTACGGAAGTATAAGGATTTCTGGAGGCTGATCGTAACGCTGGTTAAGAAGAAAGATGTGTTCCACCATGCATCCGCGATCACTTTCAACCTGTTTATCTGCGCCATACCTTTCACCCTGCTACTTATTTCCATCATAGGGTATGTACTGTCTTATGAAGATGCCTTTCAGGAAATTTTACGCTACGGGAGAGAACTCTTTCCAAGCTTTACCTACGAGTACCAAAGCGGAGATGTGTTCAGGGGAGCCATTACACTAGAGACTCTACTGGAACCGCTGATCGGTGCGCGCCGTGTGTTTGGTATTGTAGGTTTTGTGGTTCTGATATTTTTCTCTCAGGGTCTCTTTCATACAATCAAGCATGTGGTATTTGATATTTTTGATATCGAAGACCGGAGACATCCTATCCTTGAGATGATATACAATTTCTTTACTTTCGGGCTTATGGGCGGTGTTTTTATCTTCTTCAGTGTAGCCATTTCCCTGATCTCCCTACTATCTTTTGATCAGATTGCGCTCCCTTTCACTGAAATGGTGTTCAAGCTGAGTTGGGTCTATGAAATGTTGAATATCGTTATTCCACTCCTGTTTACCTTTTTCCTGTTTTATATCCTGTTTCGCTATATCAGTGAAAAACGGATGAAACGCAAAGTTGCCATGCTGGCAGCCTTCGTGTATACTTTTTTGTTTGAGGTAGCAAAGTATGGAGTGGGTATTTACCTGGAGTACGCCATTCAGGCTTACCGCTATTTTTATCACGGTTACACTATTTTGGTCATTATCGGTGTCTGGGCGTTTTATTCCGCAGCACTTCTTATCATCTCCGTCATTGTAGCTAAAGCGTACCAAGAGATATTTGTAAAGGAAGTTCATCTGTCCGGAAACCCATATGAAGCTATTTCCTGATTCTAACAGCTATGTCTAAGATCCTTTCTCAAAGTTTTTACCGTCGTGATGATGTCGTGAACATCAGTCGTGAGCTTTTGGGCAAGGTACTGTGTACACAGTTTAAAGGAACCATTCAAACCGCGGGAATAATAACTGAAACAGAAGCCTATCGCGGACGAGATGACAAGGCCTGTCATGCACACGGCAAACGCACCGAGCGTACGGAAGTAATGTATCATGACGGGGGCAAAGCCTATGTGTATTTATGCTACGGCATCCATCATCTCTTTAATATCGTAACCAATACTGAAGGAATCGCGGATGCCATCCTGATTCGTGCTATCCAACCCGTTGAAGGCTTGGAATTGATGCTGGAAAGGCGCGGCCAGGAAGAGGTGTCGCCCAAGCTTACGGCCGGACCCGGGAGGGTGAGTCAGTCGCTAGGTATTACAACGAATTATTATGGAATGGATTTAACGGGGAATCATTCCATATGGATTGAAGACAGGGGCCATAGTATCGAGCAGAGTCAGATTCAAAGTTCTCCCAGGATTGGTGTGGATTACGCGGGCGAAGATGCCAAAAGGCCCTGGCGTTTTTTCTTGAAGGAAAGCAAATGGGTGAGTTAAAAATTCTGTGCCAAGAAACTTTTCCTCAACAAGGCTATGCCAAGCGTCCACGCTTGGCAACCTATCTGTTTCAAGTGAGGACGCTTGAAACAGCAGTAACTATTCATCCTTTCACTTTTGTCTTTTGCCTACTGCCTACTGACTACTTAATTCTGTATTCAAACTTCTATCAAATAAAAAACCCGGCCAATCCTGACCGGGCTTTAAAATAATTAAAACAGTACAAAGCGATTATTCACCGCCACCTGAAGCTGAATCAGCTGACATCTGTTGGAAGCGTTGCATCATCTGCGGATCAGATTGAACAGCCTGCGCAATTTGCTGAAAGCGCTGAGGCGTAAGACCGTTATCCTGTATGGCTGACATCTGTTCTTGATTTACTTGCTGCTGCATTTTCTGAAGCTCTGGCTGCATCTCCTTGATAACAGCTTGCTCTTCGTCAGTAACTTCAACCTTTTGAGCCATCTGCGGGTTTTGCTGACTCATCATGATCTGCTGAAAGCGCTGGAAGGTCATATCTTCTTCCTGCACCATCTGCTGCACTTCGCTTTGAAAACCCTGCTGAATGCTTTGTAATTCCTGTGCGGTATCTACAAACATCTGTAGTTCCTCATCAGAGACACTGTCGGCCTGGGCATTTTGCATCTGTTGCATTTGCTGACCTTGCGCAAAAGCGGAACCGGCCATCAGTATCATTCCTAATACAAAAGGAACTGTTTTCTTGAAAAAATTCATTTTTTGGGATAGAGTTTTAGATTAATTTTGCCTGAGAATAAGTCTGATGAATATAAGCATTAATTGTTCCGATCTAAAATAACCAACCCGTCTCCACCTCCCCTCATAGGCTTATACTGCCATAATTCCCTTTTGAGCCGTCTTTACTGTGACTATTTAATAACTTTTAAACACCGGTTAAGGAAAAGCATATTCCTACCCATTCAAATTGCCAACCTCATTATGCTGAAATAGCCTTACTCCAATGAGATGCAGGCTAAATAAAAATTTAAAATTAATTTAACATTAAACGAAACGATTTATCCGATTTTAGCATTATAGCTGGTCAGTTTAGGGTTCAAAAACAAATAATCACTCTTAAATCTAAACAATTCGTATTATGAAAACCTTTAACTACAAACATTTTGGCTTATTAGCCGTGCTTTTCCTGGTTGTCAGTGCATTTACCAACGCACCTGTGGAAGAGAAGTTAAATGCCACGGAATGGAAAATTGACCAAGCCCACAGCAACCTGAATTTTGAAGTTACCCACTTCTTCACCCCGGTTAACGGAAAGTTCCACGACTATACCTCAGAAATTTACTTTAGTCCGGATAACCTGGAGGAGAGCAGCATCAATGTAGAAGTAATGGTAAACAGCATTGATACCAACAATGAAAAAAGAGACGGACATCTTCAGTCCGACGATTTCTTCAATGCTGAGCAGTATCCAAAGATGACTTTCTCCAGCAACAAGATCACCAGCGAAGGTGACAACCAATTTGTTGCCCATGGGAAATTGACCATCAAGGACGTCACAAAAGAAGTTCAGCTTCCGTTTACACTTCTGGGTGTTCAGGATCATCCCATGAAAGAGAACACCAAAGTTGCCGGTATCAAAGGTAACCTTACCATAGATCGTACCGATTATGACGTAGGTGTCGGCGACTGGGCTGCAACTGCTGTAGTAGGTGATGAGGTGAGCATTGACTTTGCTCTTGAATTGAATACTCCGTCAGAAAACAGCTAAGGTTCAAATTACTTCAAGTAAATCCAAGCCCGGTTTCTATTCAGAGGCCGGGCTTTTTTATGCTATCCTGGATCCATTCTTAACCCTCCGTTCGGGTGTCAGAAGCACCGTTCCGGATTCTTCATTCAGCACTCCCAAGACCAGCACTTCAGATTTCAACCCGGCAATTCTTTTTGGCGGAAAATTAACTACTGCGACAACCTGCACGCCTAGCAGTTCAGCCGGTTGATAATTTTCGGTTAACTGTGCCGAGCTCACCTTTTCCCCAAGTTTCCCAAAATCTATGTGCAATATATAGGCTGCATTATGTGCTTTTTCATGCTCAGTGGCTTTTATAATTGTACCGCACCTGATATCAATCTTTTCAAAATCTTCGAAATCAATCATAATCGATCTTTGTTTTTAGTATTCACCCTGAATTAAAGATCGGGACTATGAAAGAGGATTCACAGAGAATTGTTTCGTTATTGCCCAGCACCACTGAAATCATTTGTGCGCTTGGCAGAAAAAGTAATCTGGTGGGACGGTCTCACGAATGTGACTATCCCGCCTCTGTCACAAATCTACCGGTTTGTACTGAACCGAAATTTGAGCCTGATGGTACCAGCTACCAAATCGACCGGCGGATCAAGGCGCTTCTGGAGAATGGCTTATCGGTGTATCGTGTGGATGCCGATGTCCTTTCCGCCTTGAATCCTGATGTGATCATTACCCAAGACCATTGTGAGGTTTGTGCGGCGTCGCTGCATGAAGTCAGGCAGGCAGTGCAAGAGTTTCTCGATGATGACGTATCAATAATTTCCGTTTCTCCGAATAATTTAAACGGGGTATTCAACGCTATACGAGAAATTGCCGGAGCTCTTGGCACGGAATCTGAAGGGGAGGAAGTTATTGCTCAGATGCAGTCAGGCTTTGAACAAATCAGTAAGAAAACAGCCGGCAGACCCACAAAAAACATCTGCTGTCTGGAGTGGATGGACCCGCTGATGGCGGCCGGTAATTGGGTTCCCGAGCTGGTTGATATTGCAGGCGGACGAGAACTGGGCGCTGTTGCCGGTAAGCACTCGCCGGTATTGGAATGGGGAAATCTGCTTGAGTTAAACCCTGAAATACTCGCCGTGGTACCTTGCGGCTACTCCATTGATCAGACTTTATCGGATATGAATACCTTGACCGATCAAAAAGAATGGAAGCAACTTGACGCGGTCAGGTATGAAAAAGTATATATACTGGATGGGAACCAGTTTTTTAATCGTCCGGGACCTAGACTCACCGATTCGGCCGAAATATTTGCAGAAATCCTGCATCCTGATATTTTCAAAGCAACGCATCTTAATGATGGCTGGATACCTTATAGCCATTAATAACATAGGGGAAGATTTTTCATGGAAAGAAAAGCGGTCATTATTGGAGCAACATCGGGTATTGGACGAGCTCTGGCTGAGGAACTGCATTCCCGAGGTTATGCCCTTGGTTTAACGGGGCGCCGAGTGGAAAGGCTTGAAGAGTTAAAAAATTCCTTAGGCAAAAATGTCAAAATTCAATTCATGGATGTCACCAAAACCCGTGATGCCATCGACCAGTTGGAAATGCTTATCCGGGAACTCAAGCATATGGATATCATCGTATTGAATGCCGGCGTATCCAACTTTCGGGGAAGCACCATGTGGAAAACGGAGAAACGGGTAATTGATGTAAATATTCGCGGTTTTACAGCGCTGGCTAACTACTCTTTTGATTACTTTGAAAAAAAGGGTAATGGGCATATTGTTGGAATCTCTTCCGTGGCGGGTCATTTCGGATATGGACTGTCTGCTGCCTACAATGCATCCAAAGCTTTTGTGAGCACCTACCTGCAAGGTTATCGCCAAAGAGCCAACCACAGCAAGGCGGATATTGCCGTCACCGATATTATTCCCGGATTTGTAGAGTCAGAGATGACCGACGGCAAACCCGGCATGTTCTGGGTAGCCGGCAAGGATAAGGCAGCAAGACAAATCGCCAATGCCATCGAATCCCGTAAAAATCGAGCCTATATAACCAAACGTTGGTGGCTGGTCGGCTGGGTCCTGAAGCTAGTCCCAAACTGGGTCCTCGATAGAATCTAAGCTTACCAGTTCACGCTCCCCAACCTTATACCCTATACCTTATACCCATAAAAACTTAGCGCGTGTTTGTATTCTTATTGCTGAATTCAATCAAGTTACTTTCCGGTCGAACTTCCACAGCCAGCTGTACCTTACCGGTATCCCCGTTAGCATTCTTAAAGTCTGGTTTAGCACCGGGGGAATATCCAATACCATAAATCGTAATAACCGAATCGGATTGGACAGGACCAAGGACATACTCATTTTGAGTGTCACTGCTATAACTGTCAAGTTGCTGAAGTGAAAAGGTAGCTTGATCATTTATAAATCCGCCTTCATCCCCATCATTGAATGACAAATAGTAATATTCGGTAGCATCTGAGGCTAGGGTAAAAAGCTGAGCGCGTACTTTATCAATATTCCGACTTTCTTCTGCACTTTGCCAGGTTGTATTAAAGTAGTAAGCCTTCATGACAGTAGCAGGTATTGCATAATTTAAACCTATCACAATCAATATTACACCTACATACCAAAACGGACCTTTCTTCAGGCGATCTCCGGGCTTGGAAATTTCTCTCTTCTCATTCTTTATTTCACCGTAAATCCATAGACTGGGACCCAGCACAAAGAATAAAATCAGACCTGAAAAAGCAATTAATCGTTGTTCCCGGTAAGCTCCCATATCAAGGATACCGCTGCCAAACTCATTGATGGCCCTGATAGCATCCACGCCTTGGGCAACTTCCCAAATTCCTATAGGCCACTGCATATCGATATATTTAAGGCCCCAAAAGAGGATCATACCTATTAAAATAGCAACAGCCCAAGGCAGCCAGGGATAAATCTTAGTTTGCTCGTTCATAGCGAATCCCCTCTTTGGTTAATATTCCTTCTGTCTGAAAGTAACCCATTGCACCTGAGTAATTTTCGAAATCGGCATTCTTCCCGTCAATATACGCCGATTCAGCAACAAGGATGATACTGTCAGGATCTATCGTTTTCACAAATATCTTTACCGGTAAGTCTTCTTTCTCATCTTTATACGTGTCTTTACCTTCGTAAAGCAAACGACTCTCCTCGGTGATGAGTGTATCGTATTTTGTCCGGAAAATAGAACCAAGGCCTGCATTTCCATCATAATTCTCTCCTATATAATAGGTCTTCATAGTTTCGAGAAGGTATTTTTTGACATTATACTCAGCTATCTGCGTTTCAATCATATTTCGTATCTCGGGAAGCAGTGCCGTTTGACGCTTACTGCCTTCATAGCTGATACCGGCAGAAACAATTGAAAAAACTACGAGCAAAACCAGTGTGGAAGTCACCACTTTTCTCTTGCCGGAAGAGTCGATTTTCCGTATCCCATATATAGAAAGTGCAATTAGATAGACGAGCGAAGCTACACTGCCGGCGATGACGGAAGGCCAGATACTTCCTTCCTGGGCCGGTATAAAAAATGCCAGGGCTACAAAAAGTACTCCTGCTGCCATCCACAGAAACATTGTTTTTTTCATCTTGATGGTGATTTATGAGTAAATAAACAGATCTCTCTTAAATAGAGGATGCACTACGTCCACGATTGTTTCAAGTTTTTCCTAAAAAAGAGCTTTTCCTTTATTATAGAATGTTCTCTAAATACCCGATACTTTTTTCTATCTCTTTAAAAGGTTCACCGCTCCTGGTGGCATCTTGTTCCACGAAGTAATAATCCAGACCTGCTGTTTCGGCGTGACTGAACATGTTTTCCCAGTCAATAACCCCTTCGCCAACTGCCGCAAAAAACTGATCTTCCCCGGCTGCCATGTCTTTCACATGCCACAGTGGAAATCGTCCGGAATGCTTTTCAAAGTAAGCTATGGGGTCCACACCCGCTCTTCTGGTCCAGTATAAGTCCAATTCAAATTTTACCAGGTCCTCATCACATTCACTAAGAAGCAGGTCATAGGGAACCTGGTCATCCATAGTCTCAAATTCAAAGGCGTGATTATGGTAAGCCATTTGAAGCCCGGCATTTTTGGCTGTCTCCCCGCAACTGTTTAACAGCTCGGCCACTTTCTTGTAGTCATCCATAGACTGCCTTTCCTCCTCGGTCAAATAGGCCAGTACAATATAATCCTGGCCCAGCTCGGCAGCATCCTGTACAGTCTGTTCCCAGTTGTTGGTCATGGTACCGACAGCATCAGGACTCGTCCATCCCGTTGCTACGTGACTGCTTTTTACCTGGAGGCCCATGTCAGACATCATGGTTTTTACTTCCGGAATAGAATTCCCAAAGTATTGTCCGTCACCGTAGGCAAACAACTCTATATTGACATAACCCAAGTCGGCAATACGCTGCATGGATCCTTGGAAATCTTCGGCCAGGGCTTCCCGTATGGTGTATACCTGCAAGCCGGGTGCCATCATGTCGGTGGATTTGCTATTGCTGTTTCGGGCACAGGCGGTTGGAAATATCATGGCTCCTGCTGCCAGGGCAGTACTTTGAAATAAAAAGGTTCTGCGGTTCATAACTGGTTTTCGTTGGATTCCGGTTTGTGTACTGATGCCTTAAAGAATAATCTCAATTAAGTAACTAAGATTCTCAATAACAATTTATAATTAAAAAACTACCAACCCGGCAGACTCTTGACAATAGATTAGAACACGGATGCTGCTGATTTATTACGGATATCACAGATCAAATGCTCTGCTCCCGCCGCTCTGCGGCGGAAGTAAAGGTCTTCACACCATCATATGTTTTCGAAACAGAATAACGTAAATAGAATAATCAAGCTTTGTTCTTTCGCAGCTTATTATTTTAATTAAAAACCAAATTAACCTATATCTATTTTCCATGCCTAAAACCAGTGCCGGAATCATGCTCTTCCGAAGGAAGCCTCACCTGCAGGTGCTGCTGGCCCACCCCGGAGGACCCTACTGGTGGAATAAAGACGAGGGTGCATGGTCGATACCCAAGGGAGAAGTAGAAGATAAGGAGGAACTCCTGGATGCGGCCAAGCGAGAGTTTGAAGTAGAGCTGGGTTTTATCCCGGAAGGCGACTATATCTCACTGGGTTCAGTCAAGCAGAAGGGCGGCAAAACCGTCCATGCATGGGCCGTAGACTATCAGATTCCCGATGATTTCATTTTTGATCCGAATGAGTTTGAAGTAGAGTGGCCACCTGAATCAGGAAAGAAGGAGTTCTTTCCCGAAATCGATCAAATTGAATACTTCTCTCCCTTTGAAGCCAAGAAAAAAATAAATCCCGCCCAGGCTGAATTTATAAGCCGGCTGATCCATAAATGCAGCAGCCAAGAACGCTAGACAAAAGCTGGCAGTTATATAAGTGTATCATTCAACTGAATTTTACCTAAAGAAAGAGGCCTTATGAGTGGAAGAAAAATATTGATGCTGGTCGGAGATTTTGGAGAAGATTACGAAATCATGGTGCCCTTCCAGGCACTGCAAATGGTGGGACACAAGGTACATGCAGTGTGTCCGGGTAAGAAATCGGGCGAAGCCGTTAAAACCGCCATTCATGACTTTGAAGGCGATCAGACCTACACCGAGAAGCCGGGACATAATTTCGCGCTCAATGCTACATTCGATAATGTTAATCCCGCTGAATACGATGCCTTGGTTATTTCGGGTGGTAGAGCGCCTGAATACCTTCGCAGGGAAGACGGCGTGCTCGACATGGTTCGCCACTTCTTTGAGGAAGACAAACCTGTGGCTGCTGTTTGTCACGGACTGCAGATTCTCTCTGCTGCCGATGTCATTGAAGGCAGAACCCTCACTGCTTACCCGGCTTGCGGTCCCGAAATGCAGGCTGCCGGTGCCAACTATAAAGACGTAGATGTCACTGAGGTGGTAGTGGATGGCAAACTGGTAACCTCTCCTGCATGGCCTGGCCATCCCAAGTGGCTTGCCGCCTTCCTTGAAGTACTGGGAACCAAAGTCACCCATCGGGAACCGGCAAAGGTCTAATCAAAAAAGAAATACATATGGTAGCCCGGTTCATTAGAGCCGGGCTTTTTTTTATCAATCCGGTTCCTGGACCTTCTGCATCGCTCGCTGCAGTATTCTACCTCTTCCCAGTTGTTCTCCCATTTTTTTCGCCAGCTAAACGGTCGTCCGCATACCGGACATATTTTTTCAGGCAGGTGTGGTTTCTTGTGTGCCATCAGCTCGTTTTTCTTCGCTTCTTCACATGTTTATTCAGGATGCGCTTGTTCTCCTGTTTCACTTCCTGCTCTTTTTTCTTATTCCATAACTGTTCACTGGCACGTTTATAGCTCTTTTTGATATCATCGATAATAGGTTTGGGATAGTCTTTGCCTAATCGACAATCATACATTTCCTGCTCCATGCTACTGAGTTGCCAGGGTTCGTGGATCAGTTCTGCAGGGACATCCTTAAGTTCCGGTACCCACTCCTTGATGAATAAACCATCGGGATCGTGATCTTTTGACTGCTTAACAGGATTATAGATACGAATGGTATTTACCCCCATCGTACCCGCCTGCATTTGAAACTGGGAGTAGTGTATGCCGGGTTCAAAGTCCAGAAATTGTCTTCCCAGAAATCGTGCACCGGTCTGCCATGGCTGCCAGAGATGATGGGTCAGAAATGAGACCAGCATAGCACGCATTCTAAAGTTCAGATAGCCGGTTTGTTTTACCGAACGCATACAGGCATCAATCATCGGGAAACCTGTGGTACCCATCTTCCAGGCCTGAACTTTCTCCCTCTCAACCTTGCCTCGCAAGTCGTTGTAGCCACGATTCAGGTTTTCAAATTCCATTCGCGGCTCAGATTCAAACTTCTGGATGAAATGGCAGTGCCACCGGAGTCGCGACTGAAAACTTCGAAGATCTCTTTTCGATCCGGAGTCAGTATAATATTCTTTTGAAAAGCGGTACACCTGGCGGATGGATAGATTACCCCAGGTCAGGTGCGGTGAGAGCCGGCTGCAACCATATCGTGCAGGGCCCGGTGCCGAAATATTATTGTTATAATTCTTCGCTCTAGCGAACATAAAATCATTGAGCGTGTTCCAGGCTGCCGCTTCCCCGCCCTGCTGAAAGTTAGGGTTTGGCTGCTTAAATCTTTTGGTGATCCGGGAGGATTGCAGTATATCTTTAAGTTTGGCAGATTCGGCGACTCCCTGAATCAGCCCTAAACCAGGATCCTCAGCCGGTTGATCTATGATCTCCTGCCAGTTACTCCGCCAGTTCTTTCGGTGCATCAGTCCACGCTGAACGGCATTGGTAGGGCTTTCTATCCATCGAATTCCCTCTTCCCGGAACCACTTTTTCAGTTTCTTATCTCTCTTAAAGGTCAAATCGATGCCGGTTTCCTCATGGCTGAACACGCACTTAATCTTATAAATCCGGTTTAAATCCCGAAAGAGCTCTGAAGCATCCTGACAAGCTATATGCAGTTTGAGGTTGTAATCTTGCAGTTCCTGTTGCATCTCCACAAGGGATTCATAGACAAAACGCCAATGCCGGTCGCCATAGTGATTGGATTCAATGAGCATAGGCTCAAATAAATAGAGCAGTAAGGTTGGGGCTTGCTCGTTGGAAGCATTAACTAAAGGTGCGTGATCACGAAGACGCAAGTCACGCTTAAACCATACAATATTGATGCTCTCTTTACCCATCAGGCCTTCTTCTACCCGGAAAGACGAAGCCGTATCGGGCCGGAGAACGTATCACCGGTCAGCTTCTCTCCGTTCTGTTCGATATCAACTTTTCCCTCTTCACGCAACTGCAGCGCTGCATCCCTAACCTCATCCATAAACGATCTCCAATCACCCGGTTCAACTGCACGAGCTGCTTCTGAGGGACAAAAGGTCTTTCCCCTACCGCGCTGCTTGGCCAGTTCCACAATGGACTTTTTGATGATTTTTTGCTGCGGCATGTCACTCCCTGTTTCTAATCTCCTGATAGGATGCTTCCAGGTCAATCATAGGTTCAGAATAATCCACGCCGATATCGATGCCTGCATCCTCTTGTTCCTCCTGGCTTAGCTTGTGCGGTTCATGAATATGCTCATCAGGCACATTCTTTAATTCAGGTAGCCAATGTCTTACGTAATCTCCGTCGGAGTCATACTTTTCAGCCTGATTGGCAATATTGAAATAGCGATTCCTCGGATCCTGTCCAACCGTGCTGTTGTACATCCAGTTTCCATAGTTACTGCAGACGTCATAATCTATTAGTAGGGATTCAAAATACTCCGCCCCCATACGCCAGTCTATATTCAGATTTTGTGCTAAAAAGCTGGCCACATTTTGACGACCGCGATTCGACATATAGCCAGTCTGATTCAGTTCTCGCATGTTGGCATCGATGAAAGGAATCCCGGTTTCACCACGTGCCCATTGCTGAAATGTTTCTCGATCGGTCGACCAATTCCGGCCTTTATCCTGAATTCCTCCGGCAAAAAAGATTTTATTGCCGTACTTATGTGCTGAAAAACGGAAGTAGTCCCGCCAGATAAGTTCGAATACCATCCAGTAGGTGGAAACGTTCTTTTTTCTCTCCTCCTCATATTTTTTCACTTCGTGAAATATTTTTCGAGGAGAGAGACTTCCATTTGCCAGCCAGGGAGAAAATTTGGAGGAATAATTAGCCCCAAGCAGCTGATTGCGGGTAAACTTATAACTTTTCAACCGGTCCTGTTCCCAAAAATAGTGTTGAAGCCGCTTTAGGGCTTCGGTTTCTCCACCCTCAAATGGTAGCACTACTCGTTCGTCTTTTATTTGCGGCTCTACACCCAATTCGGGAACAGTAGGAATCTCACCCGGTTTTATTCCCTCTATCATCTTTAGCTTTTCAGGAGGTGTTTGCAAATCCCTGACACTGCTTTTCTTCTCCACTTGTTTG
Organism: Halalkalibaculum roseum; assembly: GCF_011059145.1. Classification (NCBI taxonomy): domain Bacteria; kingdom Pseudomonadati; phylum Balneolota; class Balneolia; order Balneolales; family Balneolaceae; genus Halalkalibaculum; species Halalkalibaculum roseum. Next base: position 134,734 of record NZ_JAALLT010000004.1, read on the forward strand.
CGAAAATTGGTGAACACCTTGGGGATGGAATCATAATCATAGGGTATGTCATCCAGATGGAAGAGCGTGGACCCATAAAACCATTCAATAGGGACGTCAGCACTGTCAGCAAGGTTATCTTCCACACGAACCTCTTCACTGGTGACCTCTTTGTGAGCATAGATGGTGTCGATGCCGTACTCTTTCACCATCAGGGGTATGACTTCTTCCGGTTTGCCTGTTCTAACAATGAGGGTAGCCCCAAGCTCTTTCAGGTTGCTTCGCAAATCACTGACGCTTTCAATAAGAAATGAAGTTCGAAAGGGACCGGTTTTGTTGAATCCAAATGATGTTTCGGAAAAATGACGCGGATCAAAGCAATACACCGGTATCATTTCTTCACTTTCCGAAGCCCGTTTTAGAGCCTCGTTATCATGAATTCGCAAATCATTTCGGAACCAAAGCAGTGTTTTGCTCATTAAAATAATCTTTAGTCAAATTAAGTGATTACAAAACAAGAATTGACCGTTAGCGTTCAGAATATTAGTGAGTCATCTGACGATGACATTGAACGACCAATAAGGCACGGCTTGAACAGTGAAGGACATTAAAAATGCGAAGACGAGATTTTGCTCCCTACCATCATATTGGCATATTAATTCTAAGAATTGGTCTCGGCATCATGATGATGCTGCACGGCTATCCCAAATTATTCGGCGGACCTGAAATGTGGGCGGACCTGGGAACCGCAACGCAATCCATAGGCATTGATTTTGCCCCTGTCTTTTTTGGTTTCATGGCAAGTATTACTGAGTTTTTCGGCGGTCTGTTTTTGCTGCTTGGTCTCTTCTTCCGACCCGCCCTGCTGTTTTTAATAATAGTCATGATTGTCGCAGCCGCAAGTCATATTGCTGCCGGTGATGGGTTTACTGACATCTCTCACAGTGTGGAACTGGCTATCGTCTTTACCGGCATGCTGTTTATCGGGGCAGGCGAATACAGCCTGGATAATAAACTCAACAACCGCAACCGCCGAAGATATTAAGGCCACCCTTTGAAAATGTTTTCTCACAAATAAACGGAGTCTCACATACAGTAGCCTGCCGGATTTAGCTGATGCGTTATTCCATTAAAGAGCAACTATATCCTACTGAGAGCTGTTGTAATATGTGATATCCAACAAATGCAGGTTGCCTATGAAAGCTATGGTTCTGGAAGAGCAGGGAGATAAGCTTAAGCTCAAAGATATACAGAGACCTGAGCCCGGCCGTTCTCAAATTCTCCTCAAAGTAAAGACCTGTGGCATTTGCAGGACGGATTTGCACATACTGGATGGTGACCTTGACAGCCCAAAACTTCCCTTGGTTCCGGGTCACCAAATAGTAGGTACCATAGAAAAAATCGGTGATGGCGTAACCGGTTTCAAAAAAGGCCAAATAGTAGGGGTCCCCTGGCTGGGTAAAACCTGTGGGAAGTGCGATTTTTGTGAAAACGGCCAGGAAAACTTATTTGACCGGGCAAAATTTACCGGTTATGACATAGATGGAGGTTTTGCCGAGTATGCTGTGGCCGATGCCCATTTTTGCTTCCCCCTTCCACAGGATTATCCCGAAGTTCAGGCCGCTCCCTTGCTTTGTGCCGGCCTGATAGGGTACCGTTCCTTCCGAAAAATCGGTAACGGAGAAAAAATCGGTTTTTATGGTTTTGGTTCGGCTGCCCATATACTTACCCAGGTAGCAAACTACCGTAACCGGAAGGTCTATGCATTTACCCGACCCGGCGATACAAAAACACAGGAATTTGCACTTGAAAAAGGCGCTGTTTGGGCGGGCTCCTCAAATGAAATGCCGCCTGACAAACTGGATGCTGCCATTATTTTTGCCCCGGTAGGTCCCTTGGTACCCCAGGCACTCAAGTCTCTGAAGAAGGGAGGTAAAGTCGTTTGTGCCGGAATTCATATGAGTGATATTCCTTCCTTCCCCTACAACATATTATGGGAAGAGCGATCCGTTGAATCGGTTGCCAATCTCACCCGTAAAGACGGCACCGAATTTCTTGAATTGGCTCCAAAAGTACCTATTGAAAGTAAAGTTACCGTCTACCCCCTGGAAAAAGCCAATGAAGCCCTGCAAGATCTGAGGGAGGGCAACTTTGAGGGCTCAGCAGTACTTCATATCTCCTGAGTATAGCTTGCTGGTATAAATACATTTGATGATAATGGGCGTAATAATTTGTATTTTCGGCCCTTCATAATTTCAGAAATTCAAATTTTCAGAACCAAATATTCATGCACGACATTGTACTTATCCCCGGAGACGGTATCGGACCTGAAATCACCGATTCGGTAACGACTATTCTAAAAGAAGCCGGCGCTGAAATAAACTGGCTGGAACATATAGCAGGCCTGGAAGCTTATGACGAGGTTGGAAACCCATTGCCTGATGACACGCTGGAGGCTTTGAAAGAATATAAACTGGCTCTGAAAGGGCCTTTGACTACCCCGGTGGGATCGGGTTTTCGCTCGGTCAATGTAGCCCTTCGCAAAGAGCTTCAACTGTACAGCAATATCCGTCCCGCCAAAACCCTTCCCCATATTGAGTCACGATTTGACAAAGTAGATCTTGTCATGTTCCGGGAAAACACCGAGGGTCTTTATATCGGTAAGGAACAATGGGTGGAAGAGAACTCTCATGCGGAAAGTATTGCCGTTGTTACCCGCAGAGCCAGTGAAAAAATCATTCGCGCTGCTTTTCAATATGCGCGAAATAATAACCGTCACAAGCTGACGCTGGTACACAAAGCCAATATTCTTAAATACACCTGCGGACTATTCCTTGAAGTGGGGCATGATGTAGCAAAAGAGTTTCCCGATATCCATTTTGAGGATCTCATTGTTGATAATATGGCCATGCAAATGGTGATGAGGCCCGAGCAATTTGATGTCATTGTAACCACGAACCTTTTTGGGGATATCCTTTCCGATCTGGCTTCCGGACTCATCGGCGGATTGGGACTGACAGGAGCTGCAAATATAGGTGACGATGCTGCCATGTTTGAAGCGGTTCACGGATCTGCACCTGATATCGCCGGTCAAAATAAGGCAAACCCGACGGCCTTCCTCTTATCTGCGTTGATGATGCTGGAACATATAGGAGAGAACCGTATTGCAAAAAATATCAGGAATGCGATTTATAAAACCCTTGCCGACAAATCAGTCTGCACTCCCGATATCGGTGGATCAGGAAGCACGGAGACCTATACCAGGGCTGTGTGCGATAATCTGTAGGAGACCGTTCAAAGTTTAGCTCAACACTAAGTTTAGTAAAGCTCCGTAATTAGAAGTTTTTTTTACACGCCTTAAGAAAGCTTTACTAAACTTGGGTATGGCTTTACCGGCATTATAGATTCACAAACTCCACACTCATATCTGAAGTCTCCAAGAAGGCTATGGTAGCCTTTCCGTCGAACCCATTGGCCGTTCCGGGATTGATCGCCAGGGTCTTGCCAACTTTTTTCTGAACCGTTTCGTGGGTATGTCCACTGATGACCGCATCGTACTTCCCGCAATGATGCAGGGCTTCGGTTAACTCTGCGTAGGTACCGTGGTAAACAGCCAGTAGTCGATCATCTGCCTGAAGTTCGAAAAACTCCCCTTCCAGGTCTGCCTCGATTTCAGCACACTTATTCATCAGCAAATACTTATCGCCGTCATTATTACCGAAAATTGCTTCCAAGTGCAGTCCTTCAAAAAGTGGAATCATAAAAGGACTGCAGAAATCACCACAATGAATTACCAAGTCTACCTTTCTATCTTTGAAAAGCTGAACGGCTTTCTCTGTATTAGGTATATGATCGTGCGTATCCGAAATAAGTCCGATTAACATAATATAGATTATTTATTCTACGAAGCATGTTTCTAAGCGTAGTAGACCTGGTTACTGGTTACTGGTTACTGGTTACTGGAACATGTAGGATTATAACATTATTCCAAATTTTGAAGTTTTTAGGGAGCTCTGCTCCCGTTAATAAGGCATATTTATCAGATTAAGTACTCCCATATAACCCCAACCAAGGCTCTTGCAAGCGTCCACGCTTGCAAGCTTTAACGGTTCAAGCGTGGACGCTTGAACCAGCTATTTATTGGAACCAGCCTCGCTTTATTATCCTGAGACTCCATTCTCCCTTAACCCTAATCAATCACCTTCAACAGAGCATAGATCGTTTGGTTGTGAGGGATAGATAGATTATGCTTTTCAGCCAGCCTTACCAAAGCTCCCGTGAAGGCTTCATACTCCATTTTCTTGCCTTTTTGCCGGTCCTGGTAGGTGGAGGTCTCAAATCCCTTCAGCTCTCGGGAAGATTCAATGATATTCTGACCGTCCTCATCAGTAAGTGCCACACCCTCTTCTGCGGCGATTATCTGAATCTCTTCAAACAACCGGTAACTTAGTTGCTCGCCTTCTTTTTGTTCGAAAATTTTATCCACAGTGACATCAGCAATTGCTGTGAGCATATTCAGGATGCAGTTCCAGGTGAATTTGAGCCAAACTTCGCGGGTTATATTCTTGGAGATCCGAACCGGAATCTGCGCTTTTTGAAACAGCAACTCTGCTTCCGTGATGCGTTCTGTTAACATTCCGTCCTGTTCGCCTAAAGTGATGCTCCCGAATGCCTTGTGAGTAACCACTCCCGCCTCAGGAACACCGGCTCCGATTTTACAAAACCCCTGCATTACATGCCCGGTACCAAAAAACTGTACAAGTTGGGGATAGTTTTCTATGCCATTTTGAAGGGTAAGAATCTGGGTTCGTTCCGACACCACGGGTTCGATCTGTTTAATGGCTGTTTCCGTATCATAGCTTTTTACGGTAAACAAAATTAGATCGGGAACATCCGCCCGCGTCGGGTCATTGAATGCACGGACCTTAACTGTTCGGTCACCCTCCTTATCACGTATTGTCAGCCCATTTCGCTTTAGCGCTTCAAGATGAGCTCCCCTTGCAATGAGAGTAACTTCCGACTCAGTTTTTTCGGCAATACATCCACCGAAATAACCGCCAACGGCACCGGCACCCATCACCATTATGTGTTGAAAATCAATCATTCTTTACGGTTATCTCTTTTTTAACTCCTCTTACGAACAAATAATTGATCACTTATTCTGCGGAATTCGTACATGGAGAACCCCATGTTTATTCAACAACTCATTAAATGACTTGACATCTTCACTAACCAGCGTTCTGTAGCGGTTCATCAGATGTTCGTAGACTTCCACAAGATCGGCATGTCGTTCCATCATCCCGCCCGTAGGTTGTGCGTCATGCCCTCTCACCACCTGGTACAATCTTCCCATACGGTTGCTCAATCGGCGTTCCATACCAATAGGATCCTGTCCGCTTTCGATCTCGTCATTGATAAACTCTTCTTCAAGTGCTTTTAACTTATCAGCAAGACTATTGGCCTGTTCTTGTACCTCCCCGGCATAATCGCGGTTCTGTATATCCCCAGCTATAGACTGAATCTGATTTTGGGCTGAACGCAACTCCTCAATAGTATGCTGAAAGCTGCTGATCTTATCTGCGATATCTGTTGCCAGTTCAAACGTTTGCCTGAGCTCTTCCGTCGTAGCACTCCAGCGAGGGTCTGCATGAAGCTCGAAGGACCGTGTTTCAGACCAGTCTCCTACATTTAACCTGACCCGGTAGGTACCAGGTACCGCTTCCGGCCCCCTTGCCGGGTTGCGCATTACCATAGTTACCAAATCAGGTACCGTAAATGGTCCGGTATAGGTAAGGTCCCATTCAAATCGATTCAAGCCGGCCTTGACTTTCAAGGTCTCTGCTTTTTCATCTTCTTTCGTTTCGGTAGAATAGGTCCTGACCGGTTGACCGGACTCATCCAGTATTTCAAGACTCACCGTTTCAGATTTATAGTCATCTGCAAGCACAGCATATATCAGTGCACCGGTGGGATAGGGATCGGGTCCCGGGCTATCGCCTGATCCACTTAACTGGGTCCTGTAGGCATCCCTTGGAACAAAAAGCTTGTGTCCGTTGTCTTCTGCATTGATTTCCATTTCATGCAGGGGACTCAAATCATCCAAAATCCAGAATGAACGGCCCTGGGTGCTCACAACCAGGTCTTTCTCATGAACTTTAAGATCAGTGATAGGAGTTACCGGCAAGTTTTGCTGAAATGATTGCCAATGCTCGCCGTCATCCATTGAGAAATACATCCCGAATTCGGTACCGGCATAGAGCAGTCCCTGGCGATCGGGGTCTTCCCTTACCACACGTACAAAATGATTAGCCGGAATACCGTTTTTCCCGTTCGTTATTAGATTCCAACTCTTGCCGTAATTGTCCGTCTTAAAAACATACGGCCTGAAATCTGCCCGGCGATAGCGATAAACTGCAACATAGGCTGTACCGGGATTATGCATCGAAAGTTCGATGGCGTTAACAGTACCCGCTTGCGGCATGTTTTTGGGAGTAATGTCCTGCCAGGTCTCCCCGCCATCCCGGCTAAGATGTATTAAGCCATCGTCACTTCCGGTCCAAAGTTCATCTCCATCATGAGTTGACTCCGCAAAAGAAAACAGGCTGCAATAGACTTCTACGCCCGTGGCGTCATGCTGTACGGGTCCGCCGGGAATCAGATCCAGATACTTGGGATCATTTGTAGTTAAATCGGGACTGATAACCTCCCAAGTAAAACCGCCGTCGGTTGATCGGTGCACATACTGTGAAGTGATATAAATTACATCGGGATTATGCCGTGATATCTCAATCGGAAAATTCCACTGAAACCGGTATTTAAGATCCGTCATTTTGGTTCCTTCGGTATAGTGCGGATAGGGGGTCATCTGCAACGTCTGACCGATAGTATGGTCAAAACGGGTTATCTCCCCACTGTACGTTCCGGCATATACCAGGTCCGGATTTTCGGGATGCACGGCAATATGTCCGCTTTCCCCTCCTCCCACAGAGTACCAATATTGCTCGGAACTTATGTCTCCCTGCGGTTTGCCGGGTACCGAAATAGTACTGTTATCCTGCTGGGCGCCATAAACACGATAAGGGAAACGGTTATCTACCTCCACCCGGTAAAATTCGGCGGTAGGCTGATTTTTCTGTGTAGTCCAGGTCTTCCCGCCATTCAGGCTTACATTAGCACCTCCGTCATTACTGTTAACCATGATGTCAGGATCATCAGGATTCAGCCACAAGCTATGGACATCACCGTGAGGAACTGAAATGCGTTCAAAAGTCTCACCGGCATTTGTTGATTTATAAAAACCGGTATTCAGTACATAAACGGTATGTTCATCTATCGGGTCTGCAAAAAGATGCGTATAATAATACTGCCTCTGCCGCAGCTTATGCTCTCTGTTGACCCGTTTCCAGTTTTTTCCCCCATCATCCGAGCGATAAAGACCACCCTTCTCCTCTGCTTTGGCCTGCTGCATTACCCAGATACGATCGGGATTAGCAGGCGATATGGCAATATCTACTTTGCCTAGTATACCTTCATCAGGCAGCCCGCCATGTACCCTTTCCCATGAATCCCCTCCATCAACTGATTTAAAAACACCACCTTCGGTACTCCCGTCAATAAGTGTCCACGGCTTTCGCTCAGCTCTCCAAAAACCGGCATATAAGATTCTTGGATTGGTCGGATCCATTTCTACATCGATCGCACCCGTACTGTCGCTGAGCGACAATACTTGCTCCCAGTTCTTGCCCCCGTTCTTAGAACGGTAAACTCCGCGTTCGGAATTCGGTCCGAATATATTACCAAGAACAGCTGCATAAACAAGTTCAGGATTCTCAGGGTGTATCTGGATTTCACCGATTTGTCCGCCATTACGCAGCCCGACATGCTTCCAGGTTTTTCCCGCATCCGTACTCTTATACATACCGACTCCGGCAGATATATTTCCCCTGGGCGCATCTGAACCGGTTCCTACATAAATAACATTAGGATCTGAATTAGCTACTGTTATCGAGCCTATAGATCCCGCTTCAAAAAATCCGTCACTGATATTAGTCCACCGTTCTCCCGCGTCTTCCGTTTTCCAAACACCTCCTCCTGTAGAGCCCATATAAAATGTGAAAGGTTTGGATGATGTACCTGCAACAGCAGTTACCCTCCCTCCGCGATAAGGACCGATGGACCGATATTCCAAAGCCTTAAGCAACTCAGGATTTATACGGGGTTCATCTGTTTGTGACTGAGCAAAACTCTGCGTTATACCCAAGACTAGAATTAGGATAAGTGAAATTAAAATTGGCAGCGCCCTGTAATTCATATTCTTTTCCTCATTTGAGCTTTCATTTCTAACATTATTACTGATTTTTATCCGGAACCAGTATCACTTTTGGAACCCCGGTTTCATCTGCCAGCCTGTTATAGGCTTCGATATCTTTTTTTAAAGAGTTCAGTTGACGATAGTAAATTTTGGCTTCAGCTTTTAAGTCCTCAAACCGCTCGTATGAACCCTCCGTCGGGCGAGCACCTTGCCCGTGCACCACGGTATAGAGATAGGCTATCTGATTATCGAGTTTTGGCGGGTAGTTAATCGGATCCTGGCCCGTTTCATTTTGGGTCTGAATAAGCTGGTGCTCTAAAGCGGTTAACTTTCCAGCCAGCGTATCTGCTCTGGTAATAAGTATGGAATCATACCCGGCTGCTACTGCAAGCTTACTCCCGTCTTTTAGCTGCTTTCTTGCACTCCGGATAGTACGGATGGCATCATTAATGTTCGTGAGCTCATCCCTGATCGCAATTGAAAGGTCAAATTGGTCCTGTAAATCTCTATCACTGATTTCTGTCCATCGAGGGTCCTTAGTAATCTCAAGATTCTCCTCCAGAACGACATCCCCTGCGGTAAGCCTTACCGTATACATGCCGGTAGGTGCCGAAGGACCGCCGGTATAGCTTAGTGACATTACCGCATCATCCACTACTTCCGGCTTAGGGTAGGTTAGGTCCCACTCCACCTTCATAATACCTGCCTTCCCTTCCTTTTTAACCGAGTAGGCTTTTTCTCCCTGTTTGTCCAGGATATCAATAGCAACTGAGTCCGATTCAACCGGAAGCCGGTAGTATATGCGGGCTCCCTTTGGTGGATTTTCAGGAGCTCCATCTCCACTAAAACCACTAAGTTGTGTACGTAGAGCGGTTGGAGGCTCAAATAAAATGATAGCATCTGAGTTGCCTTTCGCAACAACCTGCTCAAGTACTGAAAGATCATCCATGATCCAAAAAGAACGTCCCTGCGTGGCCACTACCAGATCATTGCGATGGATCTGTAAATCCGTAATTGGGGTCACCGGCAAATTCTGTTGAAAAGACATCCAGTTGGATCCTGCATCAAAAGATATATACATGCCCTTTTCTGTACCGGCAAATAGAATATTTTCATTTTGGGGATCTTCACGTACAACCCGTGTGAAATGGCCATCGGGTATGCCATTAGACCCGTCCGTCAGCAGTTCCCAATTCTTTCCATAATTATCGGTTCTGAATATATAGGGGCGAAAATCATTTTCCCGGTATTTATAGACGGCAATATGCGCTCTTCCCGGCTGATGAACAGAAAGATCTATCATATTGACCGTTCCCTCATCCGGCATACCGTCAGGGGTAATATCCGTCCAGGTTTCCCCATTGTCCCTGGAAATATGAACCAGGCCATCATCGCTGCCCGCCCAAAATTCCCCGGCTTTGTGCGGCGATTCTTCAAATGCAAAAATGGTAGTGTAGAGCTCAACACCGGTATGGTCATATTGAACAGGCCCTCCCGGTATATCATGATAGGCATCATTATTCGTGGTTAGGTCCGGACTGATTACTTCCCAGCTTTGACCGCCGTTGCTTGACCTATGAACATATTGCGAGGTGTGATATAACACATCAGGGTCATGGGGTGATATTCGAATCGGGGCATTCCACTGGTAACGATACTTGATGTCCCGGGGTGCGGTACCATCATGCAGCTGCGGATAAGCAACCACATTGCGGGTATGACCTTTTCCCCGGTCCATGCGCGTAATAATTCCGATATAGTTTCCGGCATAAATGATATCCGGATTACGCGGATCCACAGCGATATGACCGCTTTCTCCACCCCCGGCTTCAAACCAATGCTGTTTAGGTGTGATGCCACCCGGATTCAAACTGGGTACCGATATCGTGGTGTTATCCTGCTGGGCACCATACACCCGATAGGGAAATTGATTGTCTACAGTGACCCGGTAGAATTCTGCCGTCGGTTGGTTCAGCTGTGTAGACCAGCTTCTTGCTCCATCAACCGAGACATTGGCGCCCCCGTCATTTCCGTTAATCATGATCGAAGAATTGTCGGGATTAATCCATAGCGCATGGTTGTCGCCATGCGGGGTAGAAATAGTTTCAAAGCTCTTTCCGCCGTCGGTCGATTTATAAAACCCTGCGTTAGATACATACACGGTTTCGGGATCATTGGGATCAGCATGCACATGGTTATAATACCAAGCCCGCGCACGCAGCTTGTGTTCGCGGTTTATGCGGCTGAATGTTTCTCCCCCGTTATCCGAACGGTATAAACCGCCTTCTTTTTCTTCATCTGTTTCTACCAGTACCCATACGCGATCGGGATTTGCAGCCGATACATCAACCCCTATTCTACCGAGTATCCCATCGGGCAAGCCGCCGCCCAACTTGTGCCAGGTATCCCCTCCGTCAGTTGACTTCCAGATCCCGCCTTTATCTCCTCCATCAATAAGCGTCCATGGCTTGCGTTCGGTACGCCACATGGCTGCATAGAGTATCCTGGGGTTATCCGGATTTATTGCAATATCCACAGCTCCGGTTTTTTCGTCGGCGAATAATATTTTTTCCCAGTTATCCCCACCGTCAATGCTTCGATAAACCCCGCGCTCCGGATTGGGACCGAAAATATTACCAAGCACGGCGACATACACCCGGTCAGGATCTAGGGGATCTATGATGACATCTCCTATCAATCCGGCATCAGGCAAACCCGAATGCTGCCAGGTTTTCCCGGCGTCAGTGCTCTTATAGATGCCATCACCCATTGATACATTACCCCTTGGACATGCCGAACCAGTTCCAACAAAAATGACATTGGGATCGGAAGGTGCAACGCTAACAGCACCGACAGAACCCACATTGAGGAAACCGTCGGTAATATTCTTCCAGTTTTCCCCATTGTTATGGCTAACCCATACCCCACCCCCTGTGGTGCCCATATAGAATGTGGAAGGTTTTTCGGCAATCCCCTCTACAGTAGTTACCCTTCCCCCGCGATAAGGCCCGATTAAACGGTAGTCAAAAGCCTGCAGCACGCTCTGGTCAATGCTCGGAGTGTTTTGTGCCAGACCATTCGAGGTACCGGCACTAAAAAGAAGCCCTATTGATAACAATCTTATCCAAAAACAAGCTTGCCGCATACTATATACCATTGCATCCCCTATTTTTTATTACTGATATTCTCTTAAAATAACCTGCCCTCCATCGTGAATAGCAAGGAAAATTTGCACTTAATTACAATATGGTGTGCCTGTTTGGACATAAGAGGAACAACGGCAAATACCGAAAGGAAACCTTATGAACTGGTATCAGGAAATGAGTCCTGCGGGCGATGGACCCGGTTCATAAGAGATAACATCCATATTTTTAGAAAAGCATGGATACCCCGGGCGGTTTTCTATACATTGGTAAACCGACCCTAACGAAGGGTAAAAGTATCCCCTGGTAAATATATATCTAGACCAATATCCCGGGCCCCCAGCTTCCCCTCCTTTGTAATTGCACTGCCCGAATTATTTCTATAGACCAGTACCTGAGATTCACCCACCACTTTAATCTTATTTCCGTCAACTACTATAGCCGTAGATTCATCAATACCTATTCCAATATGGTCGGGATATTCCATCACGGCTGTTAAAAGTCTGTTATTTCGTCCGCGTTTTACAAAGTGCTGGTCTACTATCGCCCCGGTCAACAATCCCATTCCCTCTTCAGTAATCATGTTATCCTTTTCAAGATGATAATATGTCGGTGTATATTCAGGATACTTTTTTTGATCCCCGGTAATCATAATTTTGCTCATGATGGCAGCCCCCGCACTGGTTCCTGCGACTAAAGCCCCATTCCGGTAAGCATCTTTGACGGCCCGCTCAATTTCGGGATTCTTATTGATGACATCCATAAACCGACTTTGAACACCACCCGGGATATATATTAGAGCTGCATTGCGCAAGGAATCAAGCCGGGCCGGGGTAACCTGATCACCCGCTCCGAAAGTGAAGGCTGAAGCAGGGTAATCCCTTTCACTAAACTGCAGAATACCATAATAGGCAGCCGTATCCTGGTTGGAACTGGACATTGGTAGTACGACCGCATAACCGCCACTTGCCAAATTGGACTCGGAGATCATGATATCTTTCAGAGTATCAGAGCGGCTTCCACCACCGATTATAAACAATTTGCCTTTTGCCTTAGAGCTATCCAAACTAGCAGGCTCATCCTGACCGCCATTTCCGGTGTAGTTTAATACAAGGAAAATGCCAATCAAAAGTAGACCAAATACCTTCTTCATATACAAAATCATAATAAATTTTCTGTTGTTCAGGTTTTGAAAAATATAACAGCAGTTTTAATAAGTTCTCATCTCTAATGAAATATCTTGACACATCAGTACTTTTGACAATGCTCATGTGTTAGAATCCCTATTTATATTTTGAGAACCCAAATAACTGCCCTGTATCAAACTACCAAAGAAATCGGTTCAGCTATTTATCTGAACCGATTACAGACTAACAGGGATCGGCAATTAATTAATTGCTAACGGTAACTTGAATAAATGAATGTTGTAAAACATGTCCATTGAACTTCAAACTGTATGACACTATTCTACAATTTTAATGAAATTAGTAAAGCATCTTAGTAAAATAATGTGATAATTTAAGGAAACACTGATTACAGCTCATGAAAGCACCTGTTTGAAATCCGAACATTCAAACCGTGACAGTAACCCAAATAATCAAACGCATTATGAAAACATTATTACATAAAACAGCCCTACTGATTCTTATCACAATGCTGATTTCCGGCTTGGGTATACAGGCAATAGCGCAGGATTTCGAAGGGGTCATTTATTATGAAATTCCTGAGATGTCCCAGCAGGGAATGGGTGAAATGCCCTATATGGTCAAGGACTCCAAAGTTCGCATGGAATTCGGAAATGGCGCACAAGCGGGAGCGATGATTTTTATGCCTGATCAGAATAAAATGACCTTCATTCTGGAACCCATGAAGGGTTATATGACGATGGATATGGATGATCCGGAAGCCATGGATGATGCCGATGACAATACCAGCATGGTCAAGAAAGATCAGACCAAAACCATTGCAGGAAGAAGTTGTGAAGTATGGGAAGTGACTGACACTCAAAACACGTACCAGCTATGCGTAGCCAGGGGAATGGGCAATTTCATGATGCCGCAAAATCCCATGGCACAAACCAACACTCCAAAATGGGCCCGCGAGGCCATGACCGGTGGATTTATGCCCCTGGAAGTAATTGACATTACCAGTGGCAACCAAGAGCTTAAAATGAGGGCTTCAAAAATTGAAGAAAAATCACTTTCAGCCTCTTTATTCGAAATACCCCAAGGCTACAATGACATGAGCAGTATGATGAAACAGATGATGAACCGAAATCAGAACAGGTGAGCATTCCGGTTTCAATAGCCTTACCTTACAATCTACAGACGAGTAAGCAGACATAACCTGCACCTACAGAATGATACTTTGAAACTCTTACCGGAATTTCAAAGTACACTATGCTAGTCCAACTATTTGAAAGCTAACTTATCCTTATGAAGAAATACCCAAAGCTCCTTCTTTTATCTGTTATTTTAATTTTCCTTTCATCCTGCCTGACCGATAATCAGAATACCGAAACCGCCAATCGCCTGGTCATTACATTTCAGCTTGCAGGAATTAATGATGAAATGATTGTACAGGAAGACACGCTGCGCATCAGAACTCTTAGATTTCTTTATGGGGAAACCATCGTCAACAACAGCAATGCTTCTCTTACCATTAACGAAAATATCATTCAGGTAACCCACCAGCTATCGAATAATGAGGTTAAGGGACTTGCCAACGGGACGTTCCAATCAAATGAAGTTTATAGCAATCTCAATTTTCAGATCCAGCAAGCTGTGCAGCCTGAAGAGGGATCAGGCAGCAATTTTGATGTGGATGCATTCATTGAAGGAGATACAGACAACCAACGCTACTCCATGATCATTGACGGCTCCTACAATGGCGATCCTTTTACCTTTAAATCGACGCGCAATTTCAATTTTAGCTTCCCCATCGAGGATAACAGCAATGGAACTACAGGAAATCTGATCTACAATCTCCCCATGCGCGCCGAGGTTTCCGATTGGTTCGTAAATTCAGCCGAAGGCGGACTTTTAAACCCGGGTGACCCGAATAATGCTACCGTTATCAATGACCAGATAGAATCTTCGGTTTTTCTACAATAGCGGTATAAAAAAAGAGCACCCCATTAATGGAGTGCTCTTTAAGAAATCTTCTAAAAGATTTGGTTATTACTGCCCGTAGCCCTGATTCTGAGTCAGATTGGGATTTACGTCACGTTCCCGCTGGGGAATCGGATAAACCAGCTCAGGCGCATCAAAGGCCAGGGCTCCTACACTTCGCTCAGTACGCTTGATGTCATGCAAGAGCTGACCTTCAAAAGCCAATTCCAGTTTTCTTTCGAAAAGAATGGCATCTTTGTCAACTTCAGTCGGCAATAAGTCGTCAACACCTGCACGATCTCTCACCGCATTGACATCATTAGTTGGAGTATCACCAACTGTGGTACCCTCTTCAAAGTTTCCTTCAGCGCGGGTAAGGTACATTTCGGCAAGGCGCACAACGCCAACATTACCGAATATATTTATCCATTTCCCGGTTCTGGTTACATCACTCTCATCCTGAAAAAAGAAGGCAAGTCGATCATCGCCTGCTTCATAAAGGTCAAGGTGTGCCTGAAGGATATCGATATCGCCTCTTCCCCCAAATTCATCCGGGGCATAGAAGGTGTTCATATCATTGACACCATCCTGTGAAGATACCTGTATGGCAAAGATGTCCTCCGAAGTATTGGTGGTAGTGGCAAATGCGTCGGCATAATTGGTTACCAGGGAATACTGATTGGAACTAATAACCCGGTTAGCAGCATCCCGTGCTCCGGCATAATCCTGCTGTTGCAGGTAAACCCGGGAAAGAATAGCTGCGGCAGCACCCGAAGTAGCAAATGTACCGTTGGTTGCTGGCAGCAGGCTTTCAGCCCGGGTAAGGTCGTTTATGACCTGTGTATAAACTTCTGCGACAGAGTTGCGTGATACCTCTGCAGACTCATCAATGCTTCGAGTCGGCTCGAGTACGAGGGGAACCCCGTCATTGGAAGCCGGATCACCGGAAATGTACGGTTGCCCGTAGAGTTTGACCAGCTCGAAATAGAGGAGGCTTCGGACGAACAGTGCTTCACCTTCTACGCGATCCCTGATATCGGAATCCACAACATCCAGTGCGCTAAGCACATTGTTGGCGATGTTGATGGCTTCGTAAGATTGGGTCCATGCGAGTTCTACGTCGATGTTTTCAACCTGCAATCTTTTGAGCCACATCTGTTCCGGCTCTTCAAAGGTACCGGTCCAGCGAACTTCACCGTCATCTGCCAGCAGGTCCGGCTCATAGAACATGTTTCCGCCCAGGACGGATCCATTGCTCATTGCATCGTAAGCTCCAACAAGGGTAGCTTCAACATTTTCTGAAGTTGAGAGTGCTATGTCAGAAGAAATGCTCTGAGCAGGCGTAATATCCAGCTGCTTATCGCAACCGAACATAACAAGACCCCCAACTAACAACAGTGGTATAACTTGTTTAATTAACTTTCTCATAATGGTGATATTTATAATTTCGTATTAGGATATTCTTTGTAAACGGTTCTCATTAGAATCCGACATTGACTCCAAAGGTGATTGATCTTGGCTGAGGAGCAGCATAGAAGTCTGTTCCCAGTGCGACATTCCCGTCAATAAAGTCCGTATTAACTTCCGGATCCCATCCGCTGTAACCGGTAAAGGTTAGTAGATTTTGACCTGTTACATAGATCCTCATATTTCGGAGGCTCGCCTTTTCAAGCAGTGAGCTTGGTAGGTTGTACCCAAGAGTCATGGTCTTAAGACGCAGGTAAGAAGCATCCTCGAGGTATCGGGAAGATTCACCGTCACCGTTACTCTGGAATAATCTGGCCTGGGGTACATCCGTAATATCACCGGGCTCCTGCCAGCGATCCAGCTGCTTGGTCGTCTGATTGTCATAGAAGCAGGCATTACATGACATGAAAGTACCGCCGCCATTATACACATCATTGCCTACCACAAACTGGAATAAGACATTGAGGTCGAATCCTTTGTACGAGAACCGGTTACCGATACCACCCGTCCAGTCAGGATTTGGGTTACCGATTACTACGCGTTCCGCACGGCTAAAGTCATCCGGACCGACAACATATCGATTACCGAACTGTGCCAGCTGGTATGCAATACCGTTATCAATTTCAGCCTGTGTTGGCTGGCGATTCAGGTAATAGATGGCATCACCGTTTTGTGAATTAACACCGGCATACTCTCGTGCAAAGAACACGCCAATAGCTTCTCCTTCAACGGCACGGTTAATAAAACCGCCTTCAATCACCTGTCCATTAAGATCGGTGACTTCATTTTCGTTAATCGCGAAATTGAAGTTGGTTGACCATGTAAAATCGCCGGTCAGATTATAGGTATTCAATACGAATTCGAATCCTTTGTTTTCCAGCTTACCGGTGTTTCTCAGCTGTGTAGTGAATCCGGTGGTACCCGGTACGTTCACGTTGAGCAATAGGTCATCGGTATTTTTGATGTAGTAGTCCATCTGTGCACTGATCCTATCTTGCAAGAAGCCAACTTCAATACCGAAGTTATACTGTACCGTATTTTCCCACTTCAAATCGGGGTTTGGTGATTGCGTCGGATTCAGTCCAGATTGAGCTGAGTAGGAGTTGGCACCGAACAGGCCTAAAGAGGCAAAGTTATCAATTTGGGCATTACCGGTTACTCCTACACTGGCTTTCGCTTTAAGGAAAGTTACCAGATCCTGTTCTTCCATAAACGACTCATTGGATAGTATCCATCCTACCGAAGCAGAAGGGAAAAATCCATAACGATTATTTTCACCGAAACGGGACGAACCATCAACACGTCCGCTTAAACTAAGGAGGTAGGTATCGTTATAGTCGTAATTAGCACGAGCAAAATATCCAACAAAGTTATAAGAGGTAAAGTCAGCTGTACCTGCTGTAACCTCAGCTGCACTGGCAACCTGTTGAAATGCCGTTGTCGGCAGGTTTATGCCCTCCACAAAAGCGCGATCGGTAGTCACCTCCTGGAAGCTGATTCCGGCAGTCGCATCAATATTGTGATTTTCAGCAATCGTCGTACGATAATTGGCATAGGTCTGGGTTGTCCAGTTCAGATTTCTAACCCAACGGTTTGTAGCAAGCCCTTCCGGGAAACCGGTGTTTCTTGCAACAGAGGGGCCGAACCATCGCTCTTCGTTCTGATCAATCAGATCGATACCGAATTCCGTACGCAGGGATAAGTTTGGAAGAATATCATAATCCAGATAAGCACTTCCCAGTGAGTGGAAAACAGTCGTATTGAAAGATTGTCCGTCACGATACAATAGCCCGTTAAAGTACAGGGTATTTCTATTTAGATCGCCATCTTCATCATAGATAGGCTGAACAGGTACCTGTGCCACAAGCTGCATCGGTGTGGAGAAGGCGTTATCACTCGAAAGTCTCTGCTGATCGGATCGGGTAAGGCTTAACTTAAAGCCCATATCAAATTTTTCCGATGCACTATGATCGAGGTTTATCCGTCCGCTATATCGATCCAGGGTGTTATCAATCAGAATACCTTCCAGTAATTCCGCACCCCCGGAAATGTAAAAGCGGGTATCCTCGGTTCCACCGCTAGCTTTTAGCTCCAGAGTCTGGGAAGTATTGTTTTGGTAAGGCTGGTCTGACCAGTTTGAATCATAATTTTCATTAAAACCTGGCAGGTCAAGTGAAAAGAGTTCGTTGAACGTAAACCCGAACAATGTTCCACCCGGTCCCGCAGAGTTGTCAAAAGCTTCCCCAAACAGCTCTCGGTATTCTGCAGCGTTCAAGAATCCTCTCCTCCCACTGGGTTCGGCAGTTCCCACAGTGTAGTTCAGATCAAATTGGGTGGGTCCGGCAGAACCTCGCTTGGTAGTTATCAAAATAACCCCGTTAGATGCTTGGGAACCGTAAATTGCCGCGGCAGAAGCATCTTTCAGAATCTCAATGGATTCCACATCACTATAATTAAAGTCTGCCATTGGATTCGTTTCGTTGTCAACCTGCGAAAAGCTCTCCGTAGTCACAGGAATACCGTCGATGACATAAAGTGGCTGAGCACTGGCTGTCAAAGAAGATGTTCCTCGAATACGCATTTGGATAGCCTGTCCTAACTTACCGTTGTTAGAATTAACAAATACCCCGGCAGCGCGTCCCTGAATGGCCTGCTCGACACTACCCACCGTCACTTCGTCAAGCTCATCGCCCGAGACACTTGCGACGTTACCTGTTAAATCTTTCTTGGTAGTGCTTCCGTACCCGACTACCACGACATCTGATAGCTGCTGAACATCGGTTTCGAGGGAAACATCAATGGTGGTTCTTCCCTCAATGGGTACTTCCAAAGTTTTAAATCCTACAAAAGAGAATACCAGTGTGGCAGCTTCCTGAGAAACTGTTATGGAGTATTCTCCCTCTGAATTCGTGGTAGTACCTTTGTTCGTATTTTTTACACGGATGGTAACACCCGGTAACGGAGACATATCTTCGGCAGAAGTAACTGTCCCGGTTATGGTTGTTTCTTGAGCTTGCGCTTCTACGCCTGCAAACAGAAACATAGAAAATACGGCAAGCAACATCGTAACTTTTAATCGCATAGTGACCTCGCGTATAGGTTATTATTTGAAATAAACAGGGAAATGATTGGAATAGGTGGACGTAGTGCCTTAAAGGAGGGCAATAAGTCTTTATATTTCAATAATTTCTCTGTTTCAATATAAATGAAATGTTTCGAACTATAAATATTATTCTTAAGCGGTTCTTCCAACAGTTTCAAATTAATATTTGATATTTGGTTGGTTTCATTCCCATAAATTTTACTATTAAGTACGAATACCCTATTGAGGGCATCTCTAGAGCTGCTTAAACATAGCAAACCTACAGCTGCAGTAGTGTTTATTAATGATGAGGTGTGCTTTAGAAGTGATGAGAAGCACAATGAAGGTACAGGATATCTCAAATCATCAAATGAGGGCCATCCGAATAAAGGGCAAAGTCAGAGGGAGTGCCTGCTCACATGGATTGCAGCAGCTCCCTGGCTCGCTGTTTATATTCAGCTCCGGTCTCACATTCTTGAACTAAGGATAGGTATTTTTTGGCCTCTGTGTAAGAGGATCGGTCATGATAAAGCTTCCCGAGATAATAACCGGCTGCAACATAGAAGGAGCGGTGGGAGGTATTAGGTAGCGATTCACCGGCTTGAAAAGCCTTATCAAAAGCTTCGATAGCTTCGGAAGTCTGACCGTTACGGTTGAGAATTCTTCCTTTCCAGGTAAGCAATTCCTCAGAAAGCACCTCTCCGTGAGGCAGATCATTTTCCTTCCATCGCTTCAATGTGTTGTCTATCACTTGCAGTGCATCCTCATAACGGCCCATCTTATACAAGCTCCCCACGTACATCCGCGCATAGTAATTGTTATGGGGATAATTCCGGTACAGCTCCTCAAAATAATTTGCTGCCTCGTCGTAGTCGTCCTGGTAATTGTAATTGATGTTGCCCAAAAAATAGGTGGCTTCAGCCCTTGCAAATACGGCATTTTCAGAGGCCTCCTTTAGATAATCCAGCCCTTTCTCCTTATTCCCTTCGGGCATAGCCCATGATACGGTTTTCACCACCGGGTAAGCCTCCGGGAGATAGGCCAGGTAGTAAAGCTTTAAACCCTCCGCCAACTTCAGGTCAACCAGTTCCGGCTGCAATTCTAGCAAGTATTCATGTGCACTTAATGCCTTCCGTGCACTACTGATACTGCTCAGCCATTCATCCCTGTTGGCATATTGGCGAGCCACATAGCCGTTACTAATGGCTTTAATGATGAGTCCGTCGGCATGTTTACTGTTTTTCCTGAGGAGACGGGCTGCCTCATAATCGGTTCTTTTCATCCGGAAGAAAAACTCTTCATCATGTGAGGTATCTTCCAGATCCGATAGTACCTGCCACCACATCTGCATGGCATCAATCAGCATCCAGAGAGGATGCTCGGGATACTCTTCTTTCCAGGGCTTAAGCAACTCATCAGCCGCAATAAAATTGAAATTATACACCGAATCCACTGCTGCCTGGGCTACCGGCTTGAATTCCTGATCATTGATAAGCTCCGGCAAGCTACCCTGTGCCTTGGCAACAGTGCCGGTGCTGGACAGCAATAGCAGGAACAGAAGAACAAACCGTAATTTATTGAATATGTCTTTCACGTCAGTGACTATCTTTTTACCTGATAACCAATAACAGATCGTCATTATTGCAGGTAATATTGAAACCAGTTGCTTGTTGCATTAACAGCATCCTCCAGTGGAGCAGGAAATTCTTCGTCTTCAAAAGGATGAGCTCCGCCAAATGTATGTCCTGAATTCGGAATCAACTTCAGTTCTTTATCTTCAGACGGACTGTTGCGATACAGTTTTTCAGCTTCACTGTAGGGTACGGCTTCATCTCCTTTGGCGTGAATAAAGAGCGAGGGAATATATAAGTTCTGTACTCGCCTTAAAGCGATAACCCGATCGGCATTCTCGACGGCATCATCATACACCACCTTGCCTAAGGGCATCACCTGACCGGTTCGCCCGTTAAGGATTTCCGTAGTTCCTTTGGTTTTCCAATCGTTGATCATCTCATCGCTCCACCTTGCCAGGTAATCGGCAACCGCCGACCAGGTCACCAAACAGACGATCTCCTCATTTTCAGCAGCAGCTGCCACGGCAGTATGC
The DNA here is from genome assembly GCF_011059145.1 of Halalkalibaculum roseum. Taxonomy (NCBI): domain Bacteria; kingdom Pseudomonadati; phylum Balneolota; class Balneolia; order Balneolales; family Balneolaceae; genus Halalkalibaculum; species Halalkalibaculum roseum. The sequence goes on from NZ_JAALLT010000004.1 coordinate 155,933, forward strand.
CCGCCCCGCGAGTGTCCCAATATTCCTATTTCGTCTGTCCCAAGCTCCGCTTTCTCTGTCCCGATCTCTCCTCTTTTCAGAGCATCAATAACCGTGGCTACGTCATCGAGATCCTGACTCAGGGTTTCACGGGCAAAGAGCTCCAACTGGTCAAACTCGGTCATGCTCTCCCCGACCCCGTTCAGCGAAAAGTTCATGGCAACCACGCCAAAGCCGGCACTGCTTAACTCTTCACATACCACCGGAAAAGGACCCCAGTCTTTGAAACCCTTAAAACCGTGAAGAAAGATGATTACCGGGTATGTTTTATCACTACCTGCATTAGGGACATACAAATCATAGTAGATAGGCAAGCCCTCCGTTGAATCAATTGATCCTGAAGATTTTGATATTGTTTGATATGACATCAGCTTATTTCTTATTAAAGTCTAAAGGATCCAATTTAACCATTTTACGCAAACCGTTGATTTCACCCTGGGTCAGATATCGCCACCGGCCCATCTTCACTCCTTTCAGGGTTAGCCCGGCATATTCGAAGCGCTTTAGTTTCGTAACCTCGGTACCAAAATATTCTACCATGCGCCTGACAAGACGATTCCTTCCTTCAAAAATGGTCATAATAAAACCATCACGAGTTTTGGATATCTGGTGGGCTTTGGCGGTTCCGTCTTCGAGGGTAATGCCTTTTTTAAGCTGACTTAATTCACCCTCGGTAAGATTTCGCGCCGACTCTACCTCATAGGTCTTGCGGACCTGGTAGCTGGGATGCATAAGCCTGTGGGCTAAGTCACCGTCATTTGTCAAAATCAGCAGACCCATGGTATGTCTGTCAAGGCGACCTACGGGATAAACGCGCTTGCCGGTGGCATCCTCAATTTTATCCATTACTGTATCACGATCACGCGGGTCGTCGGTTGTGGTGATGGTATCTTTAGGTTTATTCAGCAGGATGTATACAAATTTCTCCAGACTTATCTGCTGCCCGTCCACCTCTACCCTGTCAGAAGGCTGAACCTTGATTCCCATCTGGGTAACCACTTCGCCGTTTACCTTCACTTTGCCGGCTGCTATATATTCGTCTGCGTCCCTCCTTGAGCAGAACCCGCAATGGGCTATATATTTGTTGATGCGTATCTCTTCATCTCGGTCATAATCCTGCTCCACTTCATGCGGTGCCTTGGGATTCTTGGGTTTTCTGGGTCGTCGTTTCTTGGACATTACTGACTGGTGTCAATTAAAAATTCGAATTACCTATGAATCGTAGACTAAGGCTGTGATTAGATGAAAACAGCGTGTGAGGATCAAATAAATCTGTTCACAGATTCAGAAGCACAATATAAGAATTCAACCGGTTGATAGTGCTTATAAAGGAGTTATCAATACAAGGTTGGTCAGTCCTTATCTTCGCTGTCTGTAACTTCCGAGCCGTTGCGTTTATTCTGCAGATCGGCATCCTCCATTTCGATCTCCGTTTCCCCTTCGCTCTCCGGGTCACTCTTCACGTCGCTGTCTGTTTCATTTCCTGATTCTTCACCGGACTCAAAATCTTCCGCTTCGTAGTCCTCATCTTCATCCTTAATTTTTTCAACAGCCTCCAGCAGTGAAATGTTATCCTCGCTGATCTCCTCATCGACCTCTTCGCGCATTTCGGTCAGTTCAAGCTGCCGATCCATAAGGAACTGGCGGTGATCGGCCATATCATCATCCTTGAGGATCTCCTCAATTTCGCGGGGTTTAGGGAGTTCGTCAATGGAGTTAATACCAAAATGCTTTAGGAAGTGCTTGGTCGTTCGGTAGAGCAGAGGTTTTCCCGGGGCATCGAGCCTTCCGGATACTTCAATGAGTACTTTTTCCAGCAACTGGCGCAGTATATAACCGGAATCAACGCCGCGTATCTCATCCACTTCAGGTTTGGTGATCGGCTGCTTGTACGCCACAATGGCCAGCGATTCAATGGCCGACTGCGAGAGCTTGCGATAGGCATCTTCATGTTGAAAGATACTCAGCCAGGGCTCATACCTCTTTTTAGTAGAGAAGGTATAACCACCGGCAACATGTTCAATATTGAAAGCCAGTCCATTCTCTTCATATCTCTGATTAAGCTTGTCTACAAAAGGTTCGATAGCATCAGTCTCCAGTTCCAGCTGTTCATCACCCTGTGCAATGAGCTCACACAGTTTTTTAGGAGAGATAGGCTCAGGACTGGCAAAGATTAATGCCTCAATGACTGATGACAGGCGTGTGCCGTCAATAAATTCGTAATCATTCATGACAAATGGCGTTTTTAAGCGAATTCAGAGATGTACCTGTTAGTAAAATTCGGGATAAATGGCGTTTAAACCCATTAAGGGCCTCGCGTTGGCAGTGGGCGAAAGATAACAAATTTTAAAGACTATGCCTTTTTCTCCACGATAAAAAAGCCGTCATTCCCCTGGTCCTGGTAGAGCGGCATGACGATATACCCATCGCATTGGGCTTTGATTTTTCCATCCCTGTCATTGGCCAGCCATTCTCCTTTTTTTACATACTGGAAATTCTTAAATCCCGGTTTCATGGAAAAGTTATCGCCGTCTTCAATGATATGCTGGTAGATCAGCTCAACTTTGGGTGGAACAAAACGGGTCTGCTCACGAAGATGTTGGTCAAACTCTTGTAATTTGTCGATGGAATCTCCCGAAATTGCGCCGCACTCTTTAAGCATCATCATCAGGGCAGCTGTTACATTGTAAACTGTCAGGTCATTTTCATGCTGACCGCCTTCAAGGGCAAATGTCATGTATCCCTGGTCCTGATAATAGCGAAGTGCGGTCCCACGCAATGTGTTTTCAATGCCAAAAATCAACGGCACATGAAGGCTGGATAACAAACTAACATGCTCTTCCTTGTTGGCCGTGATGGCAAACATGCAGCCCTCTGCAGAAAAGGAGTGTAGATCGGCAATGACTACGGAATCCCCGCTCTCTTTTCCAACAAAATCATTGATCAGATCAATAACTTCTTTCATCTCAATGCGCTCGCTGGAATCCAGCTCCTCCTCAGTAGAATTTTGTATTTGTTCGATGATGCCCGGAAACCAAATCCTGTTCATATCCTCATCGATATATCTTACTTCAGAACTGAGGGCATCCAGATTTGATCGAATTCCAATAAATCGGCCCTTGAATGGTACTTGTCCAGCGGATAGTATGGCAAATACATTCTCAAGAGCTTCCACGCCTGAGGGTTCATTGCCGTGCATACCTGCCAGCGCCACTATAGTAGGGCCTTCTTCAGCACCTTCTATGGAACCGATAATACGTTTCAAATCTGTAAGAGTAGCGTTTTCTTTAGCTTGCTGAATTAGACTGATCCTCCTTTTCGTTATTCAAGTGCAAAAGACGTAATAACCTTCCTGCTATAGTCATGTAATTTTGCTCCGTAATAATTCCAACCAGCCGATTATTTTTTACCACAGGCAGGCAACCGATTTTCTGGCTGTCCATAATATCCATAGCTTCCATAATCGAGGCTTCAGGATGGACCGTGATGGGATTGCGAATCATGATTTCGTCAACCGTTTCAGGGACCTGATCTTTATGATTGACGGTTTTACTGTATTCCTTAAAAATCATTCTCATAGTTACCAGGCCGACCAGGTGATTTTTATCGTCCTCAACCGGTACATAACGGATTCGGCGCCAGTCTATAAGATCGGAGACAAACTCAATAATATCATCCTTCTGAACGGTAAAAAGGTCTGTTGTCATAAATTCTTCCACGATGAGGCTGGAAGGCTGCCAGTGCTCCAGATCTTCCATTCTAGCTATTCCCCATTTGTGTACCGGTTCACCTTTTTTCTGATTTTTTATCATCGCTGTGGTAATGGCTGCCAGTGTTTGTTCCTTTGAACTGTTCTCTTTCATCAGGGAGGCGTAGTTATTGATAATCCAGGTTGCCCCGGTCTGCCCGGAACTGACCCGTTCTTCAATAATTTGCAGGTAGTCATCAATATCACCTCTGCGTATATTTCTTTTCTCCAGCCCTTCCCTGGCGATAGGCAGCAGTTCTTTGGTGATAAGATCAACCGCATTAATGCGCCGATCATTAAACCAGCGAAACTTGGTGTCGAGCCCCATTTTGGAAGCTGCCATGAAATTCATGCGGGCATCATCAAAGTCCATCACCTTCCGTATATCTTCGTGATAATCTTCCATTTTATTCAACAGTCCGAGCCAGAATGCAGAGTTCGCCATCTCATCGGTCACCGTAGGACCGGAAGGAAATACGCGATTCTCAATACGGAGGTGCGCTTTACCGTTCGATACACCATAGCACGGTCGATTCCATCGATAGACCGTCCCATTATGGACCTGCAGTGCGTTGAGGCTGGGCGGGGTGCCTTCTTCCAACAGCTTTTCAACATCCTCGGTAACCTCTGAGCTCAGCATTACCCGGTAGCGCGCCGTGTCTTCCTGGAATATCTCCAGAATACTGTCATTAACCCATTCATTGCCGAAAGTTACTCGCGGACTGCTCTCGCGAAGGTGATCGCCTACCGTGCGGGTATCCACCGACTGCTGAAAAAGAGCAATACGGGTCTCACTCCACAAACGCTTACCAAAAAAGATCGGCGAACCGACTGCGGCAGCAAGCACGGGTGCTGTAATCGCCTGGGCGATATTATACTTACGGACAAACTCTTCCGGCGTAACCTGCAGGTGCACCTGAAAGCCGGTATTACAGGCTTCAAGCAATGGAGAGTCGAACTTCATCAGCAATTCGTCCATACCCTGAATGCGCAAGTCGAAATCCCCTCCCCGCAGTTTATTGATGGCCTTGCAAAGAGCCCGATAACGCTGAAGCGGCGTCAGGTTCTTTAAATCCACATCGGCTTTTCGGATCGTCGGCAAAATCCCTGTCAGCAGGATTTCACCTCCCATTTCCTCTACAACCCCACGCACCTTGTCGATCTTCTGCTGCAGCTGGTTCTCCATTTGCGTCAGGCAGTCGTCCTTGAACTCCAGCGGGTCAAGATTAATTTCCAGGTTAAACTTCGCAAACTCGGTTGTAAAATTTTCATCATCTAGCTTATCCAGCACTTCCATATTGCGCGGGGAAGCCTTCGAATGCCGGTCAACCAGGCAAAGCTCCTGCTCGGCTCCGATGCGGATCGGCTCTTTTTCAAACCATCCGTCTTCATTCAGCATCTTTTTCAATGCCCGGATGTCTTTCAGCACATACTTCATAAAGCGCTGAACTTCCTCCTGACTGTCGGCTAGTTTAACACGTTCTTCGCCCATAACGAAAGGGATTAATTGTATAAATCATATCAATATGCTAAATAATCACATTTCTGTCACAGAAAGCAAATTGAAATCGTTTCAAATATCTGCTTACCAAGGCCATAACTAAACAATAACACCGCATCTTTGTCAATTTAACCGTTTACTCCAGGGCATCCACATTAACATTGATGCGAACCGATGAAGTTTTATCCGGTTTTCTGTGTTCATAATCCGAAAAAGTGTTGTCCAGCAGGTGTTCAATGGCCCCTGCACCGTTGGATGGATCAATCTTTAACAGTGTTTCCCACCTGTAAAATTTCTGCACTTTTGAAACCGCAGAGGGCGACGGACCCAGAACTGAATCAAAACCACCTACCTGTTCAATCAGTGTTTCGGTAAAGACACGTGCTACACGCTGAACCCGCTGTTCGCGTTTACCCTTGAATACAAAGCGTATGATCCTTGAATAGGGTGGATATTTTAAGGTTTTGCGGAAGGCCAATTCCCTGCGGGCAAACTCTTTATAATCGTGATTTTTAGCGGCCATTAGTGCCGGGTGATCCGCTTGCCAGGTCTGGAAATAAACTTTCCCCTCCTTATCGGCTCTTCCCGAGCGACCGGCAACCTGACTCAGTAGCTGGTACATGCGCTCGCCGGCCCGGAATGTTGGAAATGCCAGTTCGGTATCGGCATTGATCACACCGACCACGGTTACATCCGGAAAGTCTAGACCCTTGCCGACAATCTGTGTCCCCACCAGGATATCCGCCTCCTTCCGGGCGAACTTTGCAAGTATATCAGCATGTGCGTCACGGCCGGATGTAGTATCAAAATCCATGCGCAACAGCCGGACTTCTGGAAAAATATCTGATATCTGCTCCTCCAGCTGCTGCGTGCCACTACCCATGGCTTCCAGGTCTGCCTTTCCACACTCCCCGCAAACTTCAGGACGACGAGCGGCATACCCGCAGTAGTGACATCGAAGCTGTCGTTTTGATTTGTGAAAGGTAAGGCTTACCGAGCAGTTGGGGCACTCGGGTATATGTCCGCAGGTTTCGCACTGCAGAAATGAGGCATATCCTCTACGGTTATACAAAAGTATGGCCTGCTCATTCTTATCGACAGCCTCTTTAATTTTTTCATACAGTGGAACCGCTACCGGACCTTGCATCGCCGACCGATATTGCTTCAAATCGAGCACCTTGACTTTAGGCAGTTTTGCATCCAAGGGACGTTTGGTAAGCGAGAGCAGCTTGCTCTTCCCTTTCTTCGCCCCGTACAAGGAGACCATGCTGGGGGTTGCAGAGCCCATGACTACAGCGGCATCATTGATGGTGCCCCGCATTATTGCCACATCTCTCGCATGATAGCGAGGTGCCGGATCTTCCTGTTTATAGGAAGCGTCATGCTCCTCATCCACAATGATGAGTCCCAGATTCTGTACCGGGGCAAAAACAGCAGAGCGCGCCCCTATCGCTATTCTTTTCTCACCTTTCTGCAGCGATCTCCAGGCATCGTATTTTTCGCGAACGGTAAGTCTGCTGTGCAGTACGGCAATATCATCCCCGAATATTTGATAGAAGCGTTTTACAATTTGGGGAGTGAGTCCGATTTCCGGAACCAATACGAGTCCTCCTTTCCCTTTATCCAAAACCTCTCTTAGGGCATGAATATAAACTTCCGTCTTGCCGCTTCCGGTAATACCGAACAACAAATAATTGGCAAATTCCTCTTTATCGAGTGACGATTTTATTTCCACGAGGGCCATCTCCTGTTCATCATTCAATTTTTTAAGTGCAGAGGGATCGTATTCGTACTTGAAACTGATGTCTGTTGACTCAACCTCCCTTGCCGAAATCAGTCCTTCATCGGCAATCCTGTTCAGGGTATAAGAATCTAGTAGTTCGTGACGGGTAAGGTTTTTTTGAAATTCCGGCAAGCCGAGCATGTGCAATAGCTCCAAGGCTTCAACCCACTTGTACATCTTATCCTCTTCCCGATGCCGGTTAATGAGCTCAAGTACCTTTTCCTGTTCTCCTTCGGGTGTCCACTCCCATAACCGGGAAGTGCTGGGTGCCACTTTTAATTCTGGTTCTTCGCGCACTTCCAGGTATCCTCTTTTCTGCAGTCTGTCGATGGCAGCGGCTGACCATCTTTTCTTGGCTTCCTTAAGGAGATAGGATTCTTTTTTCGCTACTTCTTCTATGATATTCGCATCCTTATTGTCCAGCTGCTCGTCTCCGGGATGATTTTTTATCAGGATGTATTTTTCAGAGTAAAAATTGAGTCCGGCCGGAAGCGCTGCCTGTATCACCTCCCCCCAGCCGCAATAATAGAAACGATGAATCCACTTCGTCAGCTTCATCATCTCGGGACTTAGTATAGGCTTGTCATCCAGAATTTGTTCGACATCTCGGGTATTAAAATCCGGGGTATCGGAATGCAAATTAACTACGACTCCGATAGATTTCCGCCTTTGAAAGGGTACCCAAACTCGCAAACCAACTTTAATCTCATCCTGCAGGTTCTCCGGAATCTGGTATGTAAATGGCTGCCGAACAGCGGTAGGAAATATAATATCGGCGAAGCGTGGCAAAGGCTGACTTGTTGACAAATTGATGATTAATGCTTGGTGGAAAGCATATTCAATTTACCAGCCGTAATCAATACAGATTTAGACCGCCAGCAACATATATAATACCAATAGAAGAAATGGTACAGTAAAAATAAGTCCCCCTTTCCAGTAGCTATTATTAGTCATGAGCGCCCTCCTATTTAATTAAGGTTTCTTACGAATAACCGGGCAATTTTTAGCCGAATACCTGTTTTTGTCACCCTGTATTAAAGGATACGTGAAAAAGGACCAAAAAGTTTTAAGATTGGAAAATCATAATGATTTGATAATGCTGAGCTTACGTGGTTACAGAATTTCCCGCAGATTTCACAGGAATGCGCAGATTGGGCTTGGTCACCTTCTGCGATAATCAGCGTAATCCGCGGGAGAGATAATTAAAGCAATATCACTTGGAAATTGCGACTTCGATGGGGCACTCATTCGCAGCGTAATTATCCTTTTTAGCTTTTAACCCAGCCACCCGTCACGGTCGAGGCTGCGGTACTGAATGGCTTCCGCAACGTGGTTGGATCGAATTTCCTGGGAACTGTCAAGATCGGCGATAGTTCGGGATACCTTCAGTATGCGATCATAGGCCCTGGCAGAGAGGCCGAGGGTGGTGATGGCTTTCTTGAGGATTTGAGAACCTGAATCATCCAGCGGACACATTTTCCGGGCGGTCTTGGTGTTCATTTGGGCATTGCAATACACTCCTTTTACGCCCATGAAGCGCGTGGTCTGTATTTCCCTGGCCTGCATCACCCGCTTACGGATGGATTCAGAACTCTCTCCCTTGATCTTGCCGGAAAGCTCCTCATAGCTCACTTTCTGAACATCGATATGCAGATCGATGCGATCCAACAGCGGTCCGCTGATCTTGCTGAGATAGCGCTGCATCTGAACTGGGGAAGCCGCATTGGGATCGGTGGCATCATACCAGTCACCGGTGGGTGAAGGATTCATAGAGGAAACCAGCATGATACGACTGGGATAGCTCACACTCATCCGGGCACGTGAAATACTCACAAAACCGTCTTCCAGGGGCTGGCGCATCACCTCGAGGGCACTTCTCTTGAATTCCGGCAATTCGTCCAAAAACAACACGCCGTTGTGGGCCATGGATATCTCGCCCGGCATGGGTATGCTACCTCCCCCAACCAGGGCAACGTCCGATACCGTATGGTGGGGCGCACGAAAAGGGCGTTCCGTCACCAGGGCCTTGCCGGCAGAAAGTAAACCGGCGACAGAGTGTATCTTTGTTGTTTCCAGTGCTTCATCCAGAGTAAGTGGAGGAAGGATCGTAGGCAGACGCCTTGCCATCATTGTCTTTCCGGAGCCCGGGGGACCGACCATAATGACGTTATGTCCGCCGGCAGCAGCTACTTCAAGGGCACGCTTCACATTTTCCTGTCCGCGTACATCACTGAAATCAACAAATACCGCTTCCCCGTTTTTCCTGAAAATGCTTCTGACATCGATTTTCAACGGCTCTGCCTTTCGAAAATCTTCCAGCCAAAGTCTCACCTGCTGCAGGCTTTCAAAGGGATACACGTTTATTTCATCCACAACGGCCGCTTCCGCCCCGTTTTCACAGGGAACAATGACATTCTTAACACCCCTATCCCGGGCTTCCACGACCATCGGGAGAATGCCCTTTACCGGTCGCATTTTGCCATTCAGAGCCAGCTCACCTAAAATGAGCGTGTCATCGAGCTTGTTCGAACGAAGCTGACCCGAAGCTTCCAGTATAGCCACGGCAATAGGCAGGTCAAAGGCGCTTCCCTCTTTGGGCAGATCGGCCGGCGCCAGATTCACAGTAACCTTGCCAAAGGGAAAGCTGGCCCCGGTATTCTTGACAGCCGCCTCCACACGGTCTCTGGCCTCTGATACAGCCCTGTCAGGGAGCCCTACCAGGTAAAATCTGGGAACACCTCCCGATAGACTGGTCTCCACTTCAATAATTTTAGCGTCTACACCGATCGTGGAGGCGCAGTATACGCGCGAAACCATATTTTTAAATGAATCTTTATAGTATGTTGTACGTAGTATGACCTGTCAGCATACCATTCCTTACAAAAGTGGGGAATATTTTTTGATCATTTAGAATGTTCAGTTAATCATGGAAAAAGAAATTATGAAGACATCCGAATCTAAGAAGACCTTTACGGAAGAATTGAAAGGCACGGCTTCAGAAATAATCAGCCAGGTGAAGAAGATCATCAAGGAGGGGAATGCGCGCCGGCTCCTTATCAAGGATAGCAATGGCAAAGTACTGTTTCAGACACAGCTAACGGCCGGAATTGCGGGGACAGCACTGATAACAGCAATGGCTCCTATTGTATCTGCCATCAGCATGTTTGCCCTGTTTATGAATGATGTGAAAATCATCGTGGAAAAATACCCTGCCGATGAGATGGGTGAAGATGAGTATGAAGTTGAGGCCGAGGCCGAAGTCATCGTGGATATTGAAGATGAGGAAGAGACTGAGGAAAAAGAGCCCAAAGCAGAAGAAAAGACCGATAAAACTGTCGGCAAGAAAAAGAGTGACGAAGAAGAGTGATCAGTGTGTCAGTGAGCATCTGCTGTTGATTTGGTTCTTAGGTCTCGAGTTGAATTCTCAGTGTTGTAACTCGGAATTGGTCCCAGAAATGGACGCGGAGCGTCCACTTTAACGTCAACCGCGGAGCGATTGACGAGGCCTAAGCTTTTTTAAAATTCTGAATTCTGACTCCTGAATTCTGAATTCAGAATTGTTCACTGTTCCCTCACACTGAACACTGATCTCTGCTAACTGTAACCTGAACTACTTCCAGTGTTCCTCGGCAACTGCTTCATCGCTGAGTTCGACTTCAGCAAGAAACTTCTCGGCGTCTAATGCCGCCCGGCAGCCGGTTCCTGCAGCTGTTACAGCCTGGCGATAAACCGGATCCATCGCATCGCCGCAAGCAAATATGCCTTCCATATCGGTGCGAGTCGACTGTCCCTTGGTTTCAATGTAACCTACATCGTCCATAGCCAGTACTCCTTTAAAGAGATCTGTATTTGGCTTGTGACCAATAGCGATGAAGACTCCGGTCACATCATCCAAAGTGGTAATTTCATCGGTCTCGTTATTGATGACTTCAACACCTTCAACCACTTCATCGCCAAGCACCTTATGCAGCTCGGAATCCCACATAAATTCAATTTTATCGTCCTTAAAAGCGCGGGTCTGCATGGCTTTTGAGGCACGCAGTTCCTGACGTCGATGCAATACGGTCACTTTGCTGGCAAACTTGGTCAGGAAAGTAGCTTCTTCCATGGCGGTATCACCACCGCCTACCACGACAACGTGCTGGTCACGGAAAAAGGCACCGTCGCAAGTAGCACAAGCGGATACCCCTTTGCCGCGCAGGCGCTGCTCACTATCAAGCCCCAGCCACTTGGCAGAGGCTCCTGTTGAGACGATAATAGCCTTAGCATACAATTCAGTCTCTTCATCAACAGTAAGCTTGTAGGGGCGCTTGTCAAAATCAATATCCGTAACCATACCATAGCGGCAGTCGGCACCAAACCGTTTGGCCTGCTCCCGGAAATCCTCCATCATCTTGGGACCCATCACGCCTTCAGGATATCCCGGATAGTTCTCTACATCGGTGGTCTGCATCAGTTGACCTCCCGGTTCGGGTCCTTCAAATACGAGGGGTTTCAGATCAGCCCGTGCGGCATACAAAGCGGCTGTCAATCCGGCCGGACCGCTGCCTACAATTACTACATCAAATGTTTTTCCTGCAATATCTTCCATTGAAAAAAATCTTTGCTTTTGATTCATCCAAAAGTACAAAATAAAGCACAAAAGCGTGAGTCGATATTTTCTATAAGAAATATAGAGCCAGTTGATATTTAAACCTTCCCAATACGAATAATGACGGCTTTAAACCAAGATATTCGTGGTTAAATTTCTATTTGCAATCCATCCACATTTATATATGTTTGAGGGTAACTTAAAAATTTGGAGGGTTAATGGTGATTGTTGGTGTCCCAAAAGAAACTGCAGAACTTGAAAAGCGCGTTGCGCTCATCCCCGAGACGGTAGCTAAACTTGTAGATAAAGGTTTGGAAGTACAGATCGAAAAAGATGCCGGCCTGGCATCCAACTACCTGGATGAATCCTACCGTGAAGCAGGGGCTTCCATCGTCGATGATCGTTCAAAATTGTTCTCCTCCTCTGATATTTTAATCTCTATTCAAACGCCTGAACATGATGACCTCGGCAAACTGAAAGAGGGCTCTATCCTGGTCTGCTTTCTATGGGCTCTGCAAAATGAAGATACAGTTGCTTTTCTGAAAGAACATAAGATTACAGCCCTTGGGATGGATGCCATACCACGTATTTCAAGGGCACAAAATATGGATGCACTCTCCTCTATGAGTTCAATTGCAGGTTATAAAGCCGCACTGATCGGTGCCAATGAGCTGGACCGCTATCTCCCTATGATGATGACCGCTGCCGGGACGGTTGCTCCTGCTAAGGTTCTGGTTCTCGGTGCCGGTGTTGCCGGACTTCAGTCGATTGCCACTGCCAAACGGTTAGGAGCCGTCGTAGAAGCTTTTGATATTCGTCCCGCTGTCAAAGAGCAGGTGGAAAGTCTTGGGGCCAAATTCGTGGAGGTACCCGACCTGGATGAAGATACCGAAACAAAAGGCGGCTATGCCAAAGAGCTCAGTGAAGACAAGCAGGAGCGGCAGCGGCAAGTTATTCATGACCACGCTAAGAAATCGGATATCATAATTACTACCGCCCTCATTCCCGGCAAACCGGCTCCCAAGCTGGTGACGGAGCAGATGGTGCATGATATGCATCCCGGGTCGGTGGTTGTAGACCTGGCTGCCGAGCAAGGCGGAAACTGCGAGTTGACAAAAGCCGGTGAAACGATTGAAGTCAATGAAGTAAAGGTTGCAGGTCCGTTGAATATCGCCAGTAGCCTGGCCTATCATGCCAGTCAGCTCTATTCCAAAAACATGATGGCCCTGCTGGATCATCTGCTGGAAGAAGGAAAACCTCATTTTGATTTTGAAGACGAAATTACTCTGAATACCACCATTACGCATCAGGGAGAAATTATTTCTCCAATGCTCAAAGAAAATTCGAAATCCGAATGACCGAAATACTAAACTATTGTTTCGAACATTCGAATTTTGGACTTTCGAATTTAAAATAAGCTATTATGTCCGGACTCATATTTAACCTTTTCATTTTCGTTCTGGCCTCATTTATAGGCTTTGAACTGATCTCAAAAGTGCCTCCTACTCTTCACACGCCCCTGATGTCGGGTGCCAACGCCATTTCGGGTATTACCATCATCGGTGCCCTGGTGGTTGCGGGTCATTCCGGGGGCGAATGGGCTCAGTGGATAGGCCTTGCAGCCATTATCTTCGCTACGATCAACGTGGTCGGGGGATTCATGGTAACCGACCGCATGCTGGAAATGTTTAAGAAGAAGAAAACGAAGGAGGATAAATAATGAGTCAATTTTTACCTCCGTCAATTCAAAACTTTCTGCCGGATATAATTCAGCTTGTCTACCTGGTTGCCACCGGGGTTTTTATCGTAGGTATTAAACGACTTGGATCACCGGCTACCGCCCGGTCAGGAAACCAGCTGGCCGCACTCGGAATGCTTATCGGGGTGATTGTTACACTCTTCGATCAGCAGGTTGTAAGTTTCAATTTCATTATTGCCGGCGTAGTCATCGGTAGCCTCATTGGTGCCGTCGCAGCCAAAAAAGTGGAAATGACGGCTATGCCGGAAATGGTAGCCATATTCAACGGTTTTGGTGGCGGTGCCTCGGCGCTGGTAGCCTGGGGTGAGCTCAGCAGAACCTTAGATCCAACCATGCTTGAAGTTCAGGATCTTGTTACGGTGGGACTCAGTATTCTGATCGGTTCCATAACCTTTACCGGCAGTTTCGTAGCTTTTGGTAAATTGAAAGGATTTATCAGCGGCCGACCGTTAACATTTCCCGGGCAGAATATTTTTAACCTGCTATTGACTGCAGGCTTATTCGGATTGGTGGGATGGTTTGCTGTCGATCCGGAATACCAATTGGTTTTCTGGCTGTTATTCGGTCTCTCCCTGCTGCTCGGAATACTCACAGTGTTGCCGATCGGTGGTGCGGATATGCCGGTGGTTATTTCACTGCTAAACTCTTACTCCGGTATTGCCGCATCGATGGCCGGATTTGTCATCAACAACAATCTTCTTATCATAAGTGGTGCGCTGGTAGGTGCCGCCGGACTTATACTCACCAACATCATGTGCAAGGCCATGAACCGGACGCTCGGTAATGTACTCTTTGGGGCATTCGGCGGCGGAGACGGGGGCAGCGGCTCTGGACCGGCAGCTGATACCGATAAAACGGTACGAGAAACCACACCTGAGGATGTCGCACTACAGTGTGCCTATGCCGGCAAAGTGATCATTACACCCGGATACGGACTCGCGGTTGCCCAGGCGCAACACGTATTGAAGGAAGTAGCTGACAAACTCGAAGCCAAAGGTGTAGAAGTTAAATATGGTATTCATCCGGTGGCCGGTCGCATGCCCGGACACATGAACGTACTGCTCGCGGAAGCTGATGTGCCTTACGACCAGCTCTATGATATGGAGCAAATAAACCCGGATTTCAAGTCAACGGATGTGGTGCTGATTATTGGTGCCAACGATGTGGTAAATCCGGTGGCCAAAACCGAGCCGGGCAGTCCGATTTACGGTATGCCTATTCTCAATGTCGATGAAGCCGAAAGGACCATTGTGTTCAAGCGGAGTTTGAGTCCGGGTTTTGCAGGAATTGACAATCCCCTGTTCTATAAAGAGACCAACCAGATGTTCTTCGGGGATGCGAAGAAATCGCTACAAGCACTTGCACAGGCACTGAATGAAGTTTAGTCAGGTTTCAGGATACAAGATGCAGGATTCAGGTTTAGGATACTAGTTTATGGGATTGTTTTGAGGGTTTTAGGAATTACTTTTATGGTTGGTTTCTACGGATTGTATAAACTGATATAGTTTCTTGCCTAAAAGATCTAATTTAATAGAAATCTCTTTATATACTTCTTCGTCAGCAAGTGATTTAGTTTCGTATAGCGTCTCAATATGATCTCTTGTTTCGTCAACAGAAGAATGAGCATAAATCAAAAATTTGATGAAATCTTGTTTGTACCTTCTTCTGCCATAGCCTTCAACAATATTCGAGCGAATTGACTTTGACGATCTTCTGACTTGACTACCTGTTTCGTATAACTCATACTTTGGAAGTAGCATACTCATTTCATGAATAACTACAGTTACTTCTCTTGACAATTTCCATATCTCCAGATTTTTGTAGCTCACCGGTCAAAAATTTTGATAGAAGTGCTTTTTTAGGATAGACCGATAGGTAAGAACTTCCTTACAAGTAAAATTTTAAAAGTCGAAAATATCCTAATGTAAAACTATCTAGAAATCTAATTTTTTACCCATAAACGTATATCTTGCATCTTGCATCCTGTATCCTGTATCCTGTATCCTGCTCTACTCAACCTCAGCATCCCCATCATAAAATCTCATCGCCAATACAAAACATAAACTGCCCAATATCCCGCAACAGCTGATCACCAGCATGAGCGCCTTTGCCGGACCATAGGCCCCAGTAAACACCATATCCATTAGCCAACCCGTTAGGGGCGGACCTACCCCAAAACCGATCACACTGATTACAAACAGGTACAAACCTCCGGCCAGCGCGCGCATATTTGGCTTCACCAGGTATTGAATGAGAGCCGCAGCCACACCATTGTAGGAGGAAGAAATCACGTTTGCAGAACCGATCAGCAACAGCGCCATCCAACCGGTGCCGGCAAATAGTCCCAAATAGTAAAGAGGCAGACAGGCCAGTCCGGCGACCATTCCCATAATAAAACGCTTAGACGGTCCCCATCTTTCAGCCAGCCAATCAGCCGCTTTACCGGATGACACGACACTCAGCCCTGTTGCGAGCATGAACCAACCATAATAGGGCAAGAGGTTTTGAGCTTCATGAACTTCCTTCAGAACTGTACCGACAAAACCAAGAACCGTATAACCCGTCAGGGCCAAAAAGGAAAAGCCCAGGAAGTGAAAGAGAATGGTCTTTTTGCTGAGAATGTATACCAATACTTCCCTCATGGACATATCCACATCATAACGCGCCTTCTGTTGGGTGATCCCACGCGGCAGCTCGCGGATAAGGAACCAGGCCACGCCCACTAATAGAATACCCGGAGCTCCTACCACCATCAAAGCGGTACGCCAGTCATACAGTTGGGCGACTGTTCCCCCGCCGATGAAAGCCACGCCAATTCCGATAAATATACCGGAGGCATATATCGAAAATACCGTAGCGCGTTGTTCCGGTCTGAAATAATCGGAAAGCAGGGAGTACACTGCGGGACTTAAGGCCGATTCACTGATACCGACAAACATGCGGGCAGTTATCAAAAAAGTGAGTGAAGTGGCGAAACCGCTGATGAATGTCATCAGGCTCCATATCAGCAGACCGGCCACAATCATTATCTTTCGTGAATAAAGATCAGCCAGGCGACCCATCGGAATTCCACAAATAGCGTATATCAGCGAAAAGGCTGTTCCGTAAAGCAGACCTACCTGGAGGTTATTCATGTCCATTTCAGCCTGAATCTGGGTGGCCAGCACGGCAATGATCTGACGGTCAACAAAACTGGAAATATAGATCAGTGTGACCAGCCCGAGTATAACCCAGGCATAGGTGCTGCCTATCAGTTTTCTTGCCTTTTTCTCGGTAATGCTCATAATTGATTTTTAATGAGAGCGGAATCTAAAAAAGGATTTCTTCATATTCAGACTTTGTTTGATTGTAAAAGTGCGTCTACTTTGCCATTTTCTGCTGATTAATCATTTACTAAATGACCAGAAATTTATCACATGCCCGTTAAGCTATACCCTGATCTACCAAAGCTGCCTGAGAAAACCGATAAGCAAAAAAAGCGTGCCGAGGAACTCCTTGCTGAACTATATGAGCATTACCCGAATCCTCACTGTGCCCTTG
Organism: Halalkalibaculum roseum; assembly: GCF_011059145.1. Taxonomy (NCBI): domain Bacteria; kingdom Pseudomonadati; phylum Balneolota; class Balneolia; order Balneolales; family Balneolaceae; genus Halalkalibaculum; species Halalkalibaculum roseum. The sequence continues at coordinate 172,894 of NZ_JAALLT010000004.1, forward strand.
ATCACCGGAATGCTTTTGAACTTTTGTGCGCGACAATACTGAGCGCCCAGTGTACCGACGTGCGGGTAAACAAGGTAACTCCCGATCTTTTTGAGACCTACCCTACTCCCGAGCAAATGGCAGAGGCGCCCATACAGGAACTGGAAGAACTTGTACGATCTACAGGGTTTTACCGGAACAAAGCTAAAGCACTTAAAGAATCTTCTCAGATCATTGCTGAGGAGCATGACGGTGAAGTGCCACAGAATATGAAGGAGCTGCTGAATCTTCGTGGTGTGGCCCGAAAAACGGCCAACGTCGTACTGGGTAATGCCTTCAATATCAACAAAGGGGTGGTTGTGGATACGCACGTCAGACGCCTCTCTAACCGTTTCGCGCTGACCGAAGAAGAGAAAAACACCAACAAAATAGAAAAAGACCTCATGGCGTTGTTTCCGCGTGAAGAGTGGACCAATTTGTCGCATTTGTTTATTCATCACGGAAGGAATGCCTGTAAAGCACGGATCTCTGAAGCACCCGATCATCCCATTTGCAAGAAGTACGGGGTGAATTGTGAATGCCGGGAGATGAGGGAAGAGGAGTAATGAGTGAGAAGTGAGAAGTGAGAAGTGAAAAGTGAAAAATTAGAAGTGAAAAGTTTTGAAACATGAAATATAAAGCAGGCTCCGAGGGAGTTATGCCAGAGGCACTCCATTGGAGCACTCCCCAGAGCATGGCAAATTTTAAAAGTTTTCATTCCATTTTTATCAGATTAGCTAAAATGCGAGACTACAAGCCTCTTAAAGAGGATGGGTGAGAAGTAATGAGTAATGATTCTAAACTCTTAAGGTTATTTATGAGGCTGTTTTACCGTCTTTTTAATTCTCAATTCCTAATTTTTAATTCTTAATTCTCTAATACCCAACAGCAGCAATGAGCAAAGAACAATTATTTGATTCAAAGACGGACCCAATTCCGGGAGTAAGAAGAAACATTGACATAATTCCGGTTGAAAATAACGGGCAGTCGTATCTCTACTTTCACGACAGCCTTGGCTATGCCACTCCTGACTTTGCTTTAGATCGCCAGGCGGCTTCCCTGCTTTCTCTGCTCGACGGACGCAAAAGCATTGAAGATCTATCCCCTTACCTTGGCGAAAATGTGTCTACTGACCAGCTGTTGAAATATATCCGTTTCCTGGATGAGAATAGGCTGCTGCAATCATCCCACTATTATAACTACGCAGAACAGATTGAGCAGCAATACGAGGAATCCGGTACCCACGAGGCGGTCACTCCGGGCTCTTCCTATCCCAAAGAGCCGGATGAGTTGCAAACTTATTTGGAAAATGCTTTTTCCGGCATCCGGTCCAACGGCGAAACGCTTGCCAATGGCTCTGCTAAAGCATTGTATGCGCCTCATATTGACCCAAGGGTTGGAATGGATACTTATGCCCATGCTTTTTCGGCCATCCGATACCTTGAACCAAAACGGTTAGTTATTCTAGCCACCTCTCACTACGCAGGACTCTACCGAGATGTCTACCAAAACTACCCTTTCATTGTTAGTCGGAAGAACTTTCAATTACCTACGCGTACCATAACTTCTGATAAAAAAGCTATCGATAAACTGGTTTCCGAAAACAGCGAAAACGGGTTAACCGACCGCGACCGGGCCCATAGAATTGAACATAGTATTGAACTTCCCCTTTTGTTTCTGAGTCACCTGTGGAAACATGAATTCAGTATCGTGCCGGTACTTGTCAGCAGCATAGACGACCTGATGTATATGAGAGAGGGACACAGGGCTGAGCAGATAGCGAAGTTTGGTGAATCTCTTCAAAAACAGTTTGGGAATGATAACGATACTTTTTTTCTCATCAGCGGTGACCTGGCTCATGTCGGTAAAAAGTTCGGAGACAAAAAACCGGCGAGAGAAATGTTTGAGGAGGTAAGAAAGTTTGACCAACGTTTTCTTTCGAAAGGAGAAGAAGCTAAGCCTGATGAACTGCTTGAACTGATCAGTGAAAAATATGATCCCTATCGCATCTGTGGATTTCCTCCACTCTATACCTTTTTAAAATCAATGTCCGGTCTAAAGGGTAAAGTTCTCAACTACGATCTCTGGGATGAACACGAACGTGAAAGCGCTGTCAGTTTCGGTTCGATACTATATTGGAACACGGATAAAATGAATTAAGAATTTAGAATTAAAAAAGCGTTTAACTACTTCAAACCTAATTCATAATTCCTAATTTGTAATTCTTAATTCTTATTCTGTGATCTCCATTTTATCCGCAAAGTAGGCCGTGAAATCCCGCATGTCTTCGGCCATCTGATCTTCGTTAGTGGCGTTTTGAAGCGTATCTGCCATGGTAACCAGTGTCTGATGAAAAAAGATCTTCATCTCATCAATGGTCATCTCTTTGGTCCAGAGGTCCAGCCTCAGGGTATCTTTTTTCTGGTGGTCCCACATAGAGAGCAACATGGCCCGGCACTGGGCTATGTCTTCACCCTCCTTATCACTGGCATTCCAGTCGATGGAGGTCGGAATGTTGTTTTCATCCAGTTCTACAGTAATACTTATCTCTTTCTTTTTGGATGACATAAACGCAAGTAGGTTAAATAATACTAAATTGAAATTTACTGGTGCTAAAAGTGACTGAGTCACTTATGGGAATAAATAAAGCCTCATCCATCAAAGACGAATGAGGCTTTAAAAAATAGATAGTGGAATTAGTATCGATAGTGCTCAGGCTTGTATGGGCCTTCTTTCGGCACATCGATATATTCTGCCTGCTCGTCGGTCAGCTCTTCGAGCTCAACACCGATTTTCTCGAGGTGCAGGCGAGCTACTTTCTCATCCAGATCTTTGGGCAACACGTGAACTCCCATTTCAAACTCTTCGGGACGGTTCCACAGTGCGATTTGCGCCAGTGTCTGGTTTGCGAAGCTGTTTGACATTACAAAAGAGGGATGTCCTGTTGCGTTTCCGAGGTTCATAAGACGACCTTCTGCCAGCAGGATAATCTCTTTTCCGCTCTCAAGCCTGAACAGGTCAACCTGCGGCTTGATGTTGTCACGTTCGGCATTGGCTTTGAGCCAGGCCACGTCAATCTCATTATCGAAGTGACCGATGTTACCGACAATAGCTTTGTCTTTCATTGCCTTGAAGTGACGCTCGGTAAGAATATCCTTATTACCTGTTGCGGTTACAACGATATCTGCACGATCTATCACGGTATCCATTTTCTTGACTTCGTAGCCATCCATTGCTGCCTGAAGGGCACAAATGGGATCAATCTCGGTAACAATCACACGGGCTCCGGCTCCTCGAAGAGAAGCGGCAGATCCTTTACCTACATCACCGTAACCTGCAACAACCGCAACTTTACCGGCCATCATGACATCTGTGGCACGTCGAAGGGCATCGGCGCAGGACTCACGGCATCCGTATTTGTTGTCGAACTTTGATTTGGTTACAGAGTCATTCACGTTGATAGCAGGAGCTCCGAGTGTACCGTTTTTGGCCATTTGGTACAGGCGATTGACACCGGTTGTAGTCTCTTCAGAAATACCCCTGATATCACTTAGCAATTCAGGATACTCTTCGTGTACCAGTGCAGTGAGGTCTCCACCGTCATCAAGTATCATATTCAACGGTTTTCCATCTTCGAAGAATAGGGTCTGCTCAATGCACCAGATATATTCTTCTTCGGTTTCCCCTTTCCAGGCATAAACAGGCACGCCCGTCTTTGCGATAGCCGCTGCGGCATGATCCTGTGTTGAGAAAATATTGCAGGACGACCACTGTACTTCAGCACCCAGTTCCACCAGGGTTTCAATCAGTACGGCAGTTTGTACCGTCATATGAAGGCAGCCGGCGATACGAGCTCCTTTCAGCGGTTTTTGTTTGGAATACTCTTCTCGAATAGACATCAGGCCGGGCATCTCTGCTTCTGCCAGGCGAATCTCTTTACGGCCAAAATCGGCCAGTTCAATATCCTTGACTTTGTAAGGAAGTTTCTCTTTTACTTGCTGTGACATGAATTTCTCTTTTTTGATTTTGTAGAAAGTTTCTAAAAATAAGCTTTTAATCAGGTCGCATCAACCTAAATCGCACCTCTTTCATTCCCCTTCAGAGGACAATTTATGCTTTTCTATGACCGATTTCAGTGCCTGGTAATCCTTATTCTCTCCATAGCTTCCTATATCGGATTTTATGAAGTTGCCTTCCGCATCCACATATACCTTAAACGGAATGGATTGTACATTCAGTTTTTCATTGAGATCGTTGCTGTCGAGAAGGTATCTGAAATCATAATCATGCTCCGAAATAAAATTCTGGGCATCCTCCTTAGTATCGGCAAAACCGGGATTGACGGCCAGCACTACAAAATCATCGGGGTACTCTTCTTGCAGTTTTTGCATGGTCGGGAAGATAGCCAGACATGGCTTGCACCAGGTTTCCCAGAAGTCGATCAGAACAACCTTGCCTTTAAAGTCAGAGACACTGACCGTATTTCCTGACATATCCTCGAAGGTCGCCTGCTCCACATAACTTGCTTCGGTCATTTCAACCGATTCCGTGTCTGAGACTGCCTGTGTATCGGAGTTCTGATTATCCTGACTGCCGCAAGCGAAGATCATGAATGATAGCGACAACAGTAATATTTGTTTTAAAATGGTCATGTGGTCTATTTAATTAATTGATTGTCATTTACTTTTAAACATATGCCTCCTGAAGATATTGCGCGACAAGATAATGAATTAGCGGCATCCTGTAATACCGAAATCCATAAAAAACTATAATCTTAAAAGGCCCGATCTAATTCGTATATTTGCCGAAAATTAACAATGCTTTTAACCTCATAATCATTCATGATTCACGACTTCACTATCGTCGGTGCCGGCATTGTAGGTTTGTCAACCGCTTACAAACTCTCGCTTGCCTACCCAGACGCTTCCATCCTGGTATTGGAAAAAGAAGATGAGATTGCTGCACACCAAACAGGAAACAATTCCGGGGTTATCCATTCCGGCATCTATTACAAACCCAATAGCTACCGCGCGAAAAATTGTGTGGATGGGCGGCATCAACTGGTAGATTTCTGTGAAAATAATGGTGTGGCTTATGAAATCTGTGGAAAAGTTATCGTGGCAACTGAGGAGAACGAGCTCCCTCGCCTGCAAAAGATCTATGAGACTGGAAAGATCAATGAAATCGAAGGCATCCAAAAAATTGACCGAAAGGAGCTTACTGAAATTGAACCATACGCCGAAGGCATTGAGGCTATCCATGTTCCCTGTTCCGGTATCGTTGATTATGTGGGAGTTTGTCAAAAACTTCGTGATCTCATAGAGGAGGGCAATGGGAAGGTAAGATGCGGAGCTCCGGTTCGAAATATCCGGCACAATCGTGAGAAGAATACTGTGACTGTTGATACTGAGCAGGAATCCATTACCACCAGATACCTGATCAATTGCGCAGGCCTGTATAGTGACCGTGTAGCCGAGTCGGCCGGAATTCAAAATGATATTCAGATCGTGCCTTTCCGTGGTGAGTATTTTGAATTGACTCCGGAAGCGCAGCATATGGTTAAGGGCCTTATCTACCCTACCCCCAATCCCGCTTTTCCTTTCCTCGGCGTACACTTCACTAAAATGGTACAAGGAAATGTTGAGTGTGGGCCAAATGCCGTCTTTGCTTTTAAAAGAGAAGGATATGACAAGTTCTCTTTTGACCTTCAGGAAACCATAGAAACCGTAAACTTTCCCGGTTTTTGGAAGCTGGCAAAAAAACACTGGCGCATGGGTGTGGATGAGTACTATCGCTCCCTATCCAAAAAAGCATTCGTAGAAGGTCTTCAGAAGCTGATTCCATCCATTCAGGCATCTGACCTCAAGCCTGCTCCGGCGGGTGTGCGCGCTATGGCCCTGACCCCGGAAGGAGAGATAGTCGATGATTTCAAATTTGCGGCTACCAACCGGGAGATTCATGTGCTGAATGCGCCCAGCCCTGCGGCTACTGCCGGTCTGGCGATAGGCGATGAAATCGTAAAAAAGGCACAGGAAGCCTTCGCTCTTTAGTTTTCAAAATATATTACAGAACACAAATCCGTGTTCTATTCCATTTTGGAAAATACTGAGATTATTGTAATCTCAAATCTATGAGCACTCCAACCGATACGCCGGACCTCCACATCCATACCGATTCACTGACCAGGCATCTCTATGCCAATGACGCCTCGATGTATGAAGAATTGCCAATGGGTGTCGTCTTTCCGCAAACAACAACCGATATTCAAAAACTGGTGAGAAAAGCCAACCGTGAGCAGTTCACCATCACAGCACGTAGCGGGGGAACTTCCCTGGCAGGGCAGGCTACCGGAAATGGCGTGATCATGGATGTATCGCGTCATATGACGAATATCTATGATATTAATGCCCGTGAAAAATATGCGCACCTTCAGCCAGGGGTCATCCGGGACACTCTCAACCGGGAAGCAGCAGCTCATAACCTGCTATTTGGGCCTGATACTGCCACCACCAACCGGTGCATGATTGGAGGTATGATCGGTAACAACTCGTGCGGCATCTACTCTATTAAACATCGTACTACCAGGGAACATGTTTTGGAAATTGAAGCCGTTCTAAGTGACGGTTCTCTTGTTCGTTTTCATCCGGTTGATGAAGGGGAGCTGCAGGAAAAGATGAAGCTGGATACACTGGAGGGGCACATCTACCGGGGAATGGTGAAGCTAATCAATCAGAATAGAGAGCAAATTCAGGAAGCCTATCCCCATCCGGATATCATTCGACGTAACACCGGATATGCTCTTGACAGGCTTTGCGAGATGCAGCCCTTTGATCCGGACGGTCGTAAGTTTAATATGGCGGAACTTCTTTGCGGAAGTGAGGGCACGCTGGCTATGACCGCTGCTGCCAAACTTCAACTCGTACCAACAGAACCTCACCGGGTGGTGCTTGCTCCACATTTCACCTCCATCCGAAAGGCCATGGAAGCAACGGTAGAAGCCGTAACATTTAAACCGGCTGCCGTGGAACTGGTTGATCATATTATATTGGAAGCCACCAAAGGGAATATCGAACAGCGTAAAAACCGGTTTTTCCTGAATGGAGATCCATATGCCATTCTTATTATTGAACTCGACGGAAATAACCGGGAAGAATTGCTTGAAAAAGCCACAAAACTCAAGAAAAGGCTATCAGAGCTGGGACTTTCCAACTCTACACCAATAATCGAAGACGAAGAAGACATTAAGAAAGTATGGAATCTTAGAAAAGCGGGACTGGGACTTCTCATGGGGCTCGGATCCGACCAGCGTTCACCCTCCTTTTGCGAAGACACCGCAGTTCGTGTGCAGGATTTACCCGCTTATGTAGATGATTTCCAGGAGATACTGGATAAATATCATACCGACTGTGTCTTTTATGCACATGCCTCAGTTGGAGAATTGCATCTGCGTCCGGTTATCGATATATCCAAACCTGAAGGCATTCAAAAGATGGAAGTGATGGCAGAGGAGATTGCCTCTCTTGTTTCTTCCTACCGGGGGTCGCTATCAGGTGAGCATGGAGACGGCCGGGCACGATCACCCTATATCGAGAAGGTGCTGGGTACCGAAATGATGCCGTTGCTCCGTAAAGTCAAAGAGCTTTGGGATCCCAATTACCTGTTCAATCCCGGTAAAATCGTTAAGCCCAAACCGATCAGTGAGAATCTTAGAGTATCCCCGGGTTATACAAAACCGGAAGTCAATACACTTTTTAATTGGAGAAAAGAAGGCAGCTTTGGCAATGCCGTTGAGTTATGCAACGGGGCGGGGGTCTGCCGCAAGCTGGCAGAAAGCGGCGGCACCATGTGTCCCTCGTATATGGCAACCAAAGAGGAGAAAGACAGCACACGGGGACGCGCCAACCTGTTCCGTCAGCTTTTTTCAGGCAGACAGGCCAATGCCTTTGAATCTGAAGAGTTGCATGACGCACTCGAACTCTGCATCAGTTGTAAAGCCTGCAAGAGTGAGTGTCCCGCCAATGTAGATATGGCGCGAATGAAAGCCGAATTCATGCAGGGCTGGCACGACCGAAAAGGTATAAAACTTTCAGAGCGGTTTTTTGGGCAGGCAGCCAAATTGTACCCTCTTGCCGCCGCTTTTCCGGGACTGACCAATCGTATTCTGACGTCACCGGTGGGCAAGGAACTGCTTCATACCTTTTTTAATATTCACAAGAAGCGTACGCTGCCCGGATTTGCGAAACAGACATTTTCGAATTGGTTTAAAAAAAGAAATCGAAAGAACATGTCGAAAAAAAAGGTTCTACTCATTGCCGACATATTTTCTGACTATCACGATCCGGCTATCGGTAAATCAGCCGTAAAAGTGCTTGAGGCCCTGGACTATGAAGTGCTGTTGGCAGAAATCTCCGATCTGGGCAGACCGCAGCTGTCGAAAGGGATGTTAGATGCTGCCGTAAAATTGGCGAACCGAAACATTCCATTACTGGCCGAATATGTGCGTCAGGATATACCTATTGTCGGCCTGGAACCCTCCGAGATCCTGACACTCAGGGACGAATACCTGGATCTATGCAATGAGAATCAGCTTGAATTGGCAAAAACAATTGCTGAACAATCCTACCAGTTTGAAGAATTCATAGTCAAAGAGTTGAAAGAGCACCCAAAAAAGCAGGAAATCTTTCTAAATGGTGATACTGAGATAGAACTGCACGGGCACTGCCATGCCAAGGCACTGGTTGGAAACGGACCTACTCTTGAGGCACTTTCTTATGCGGGATATTCAGTGAATGACCTTGAAACCGGCTGCTGCGGTATGGCAGGAAGTTTCGGTTACGAGAAAGATCATTATGGGGTATCTATGGATATTGGTGAGTTGGTACTATTTCCGAAGTTGCGTGACAAAGAAAGTGAACTGCAAAGCGGTTCAGCACTGATCTGTGCACCCGGCTTTTCCTGTCGCCATCAAATCAAAGACGGTACGGGCGCAAGAGCTTATCACCCTGCAGAGTTGATTGCCCGGAATCTTTTATAGGACACGGATAAATAGCACAAGCGTGACGCTTGCGCTATTTATGTTATTCGAGACTGCAGCTTAACTGTATGAATGGTGCAAGCGTCCCGCTTGTACCATGGGCTTAAAGCCTTTGAACACGGATGACACAGACTGGGCAGATTTCAAAGGATCACAAAAAATCTGTGCGAATCTGCGGCTAAACTAAAACTATTCTTTTGTTACGATGGGCAATCCCGCTTCGGTCCATGAGCTATAGCCTCCCTTTATCGTCTTAACATTCCGGTAGCCCATTTTCTTCAGGTTGTCAGCCGCAAGTACTGCCCGGTGCCCATCCCCATCGTAGAGTATGATCTCTTCATCAAAATCATGGACTTCTTCATGGATATCCCTCTCAATGACACCCTTTCCAATATATTCTGCACCAGATATATGTGCAGATTCCCATTCGTCAGGCTCACGAACATCGATCAGGTTGAAATCTTCGTCATTGTCCATCTTCTCCTTGACGTCATGAGGAGTGATTTCCTCCACGCGTGTAAGGGCATCTTCGACGAGCGTAATAAATTGCTGAGAATAGGTTCGTGCCATAATATTTTTACCGCAGAATTAGGGACTTCGTATCAGATCCGCGAAGTTTTTGAAACTTAGCGGACCTACAAAAATATTACTTTAAAATCCGTGCAAATCAGTGGTTAATTTTTAGAGGTATTTTTATCAATTAACTCCTGGGCACTTTTGAGAGCGGCATCGGTAATATCTTCACCGCTCATCAAGCTGGCCACTTCCGTAATGTGTTCATCATTAGTCAATGGAATGATCCGGGTAACCGTTCGATTTTCTTCCTCCACCTTTTGCACCCGGTAATGCTTGTGAGCCTGACTGGCAATTTGCGGTTGATGCGTTATGGCTATGATCTGACACTGTTCCGAAAGCCGGCGCATCTTCCTGCCTACCTTCTCAGATACCTCTCCACTGATACCGGTGTCAATTTCATCAAATATCATTACCGGCAGACTCTGTTCTTTTGCCAGGATGGATTTCAAGGCCAGCATCACTCGGCTGATTTCACCACCCGAAGCAATTTTCGCAAGCGGTTTGGGCTCTTCACCTTTGTTGGTAGAAATGAAAAGACTGATATCGTCACAGCCATCCTCCGTGCATTCCACAGGCAGGCCATCGATTTTTACCCAGCCCTTCTCAGCTTTTTTCCAGTCAACCCGTACTTCAAACCGGGCATTGGGTATGCCCAGATTTTCCAGTTCGTTGACAATGGAAGTCGACAGTCGTTTACCTACCTGAATACGCTTATTGTGTAAATCCTTTGCCAGTCCGGCAACCTCCTCTGCTTTCTCCTGCAGTTGTTCTTCCAGATTCTGTATTTCAAGATCGAAGTTTTCTGCCAAGCTCAGCTCATTTTTAATCTCATTGAGGTATTCGATAAGTTTCGGGATAGTTCGATTGTATTTTTTCTGCAGTCGGTTCAGTTCCGATTGTCGTTGCCGGAGCTCGTCGAGTCGCTGCTGGTTGAACTCTATGCCTGATCGATATCGCTCGGTAAAACTGACCATCTCCTGAATGCTGATTCGCGCCGTGGTGATTTCTTCAAGATAGGTTTCAAATTCCGGTTCGATGCGGGCAATATCCTCCAGCAACAACTTCATGTTGCTCAGAAGGTCAACCACATTAGGCTCTCCCCCATTACCGAGTTCCACGACGGCTCCCGCCTTCTGGTCGAGCTCTTCGGCATTGTCCAGCAGATTCATCTCAGTCTCCAGTTCTTCCTCCTCATGGGGTTCCAGCTGGGCCTCTTCCAGCTCCTTAACTTGAAATCGGTACAGCTCCAGTTTCTCTTCAAGCTCACTTTCCCGTTTACGCAAACCGCGTAGCTGGCGGTGAAGCTCTTTCATTTCTGTGTAGGCTTCGCGATAAGTCTCCAGATAGGGCTTAACTTCCCCAAAGGCATCTACTACCGATTGGTGATTCTCTTCCTTCAATAAGAGCTGGTGATCGTGCTGTCCGTGCAGATCCACGAGGTAATCTCCCACCTGCTTCAGCACGCTGATCGTTACCGGGGTATCATTAATAAAAGCGCGGCTGCCGGAATCACGGATCTCGCGACGTAAAATCATCTCTTTCCGGAACTCCACCGCGTTTTCTTCCAATAAACCGCTAAAAGGCTCACCGTTTTCAACCTCAATAATGGCTTCTGCTATAGCTTTATCCTTACCCTGTCGGATCACCTCCGTATCGGCCCGCTCACCAAGGATCATATTCAGTGCGCCTATGATGATCGACTTACCGGCACCGGTCTGACCGGTCAGTATATTGAGTCCGCTTTCAAAAGGAACCTCCAGCTCATCAATCAGGGCAAAGTCTTTTATGTAGAGGGTTTTTATCATCAGGTGTTTGGACTAGTTGCAATAGTACGTCGGTTACCGGACTTAATATCTTTCTTTAGAATCTCTTCGTCAAATTAGGTTTGGGGAATTACAAATTAGGAATTACGAATTAAGAATTGAGAAATTGAAATTGCGAATTGTAATCTTGAATAAGATAATTGTATAAAATGCATCAGATTTAGTAAAACTCATATCAGGTAAGGCTCTGATCATTAAATAATAGTCATAAACATTAAAGGCTTCGATTATTCCTAATTCGTAATTCTTAATTAAATAAAAAAACGGCTCCCATTCTGATACAATGGAAGCCGCGGTTTCTCTCTTTTTTATATTCTTGCACCTGTCAAGCAGGTCTCTCTTAATGAAGAGTCTCACACTGTATGACCGACAGCTAACCAATTCCTTACAGTTTTTTTTATATTTTTTTTAGAAAAATTTCAGCAACACTCATTTAAAAACAGGTAAACCTTGCCAAATCAACAGGATAGCCCCAAAGTAACAGAATATCATTTTAAGGTGCCTCCCGGTCATCACAGCGGAACACGCCTCGATAAATACATCACCTCCTTTGTAGAGAATGCCTCACGCACCAAAGTGCAGAAAGCAATAGAAGAGGGACATGTGCTGGTCAACGGCAAACAGGAGAAATCCTCCTACAACATGCAGCCGGGGGATGAAATTGATATTACCATACCTAAGCCGCCCCCACCCGAGGCCAAACCGGAAAAAATGGATCTGGATATTCTGTATGAGGATGACGACATCATCATCGTCAATAAAAAAGCCGGGCGCGTGGTACATCCTGCTTACGGTAACTGGACCGGCACACTGGTAAACGGACTCTTATGGCATGCCGATCAGCTTTCTCTGGAAGAGGAGGAGAGCATCCGGCCGGGAATCGTGCATCGCCTGGACAAAGATACCAGCGGGATACTGGTCATAGCCAAAAATGATGAAGCACACCGCATCCTCAGTGACTATTTTCGGACCAAGGATATTGAGCGAACCTACTGGGCCATCATCTGGGGCGTACCCGATAAGGAGAAAGGTACCATAACCGGAAACATCGGACGCAATCCCAGCGACCGGAAGAAAATGGCGGTCGTACCCGAAGGCAAAGGAAAGCATGCGGTGACCCACTACAAAGTAATAGAGTACTTTGATCATCTCAGCCTGGTTGAAGTGAAGCTGGAAACAGGCAGAACTCACCAGATACGGGTGCACTTTACCGACCGGCATCACTGGGTTTTCGGGGATCCACAATACGGTGGAGATTCGGTACGATACGGACCCAACACCGGAAGCCGTAAACAGATGTTCAACAATCTCTTTGCCTCACTGAAACGCCAGTGCCTGCATGCCAAGACCCTGGGCTTTGAGCATCCGACCACCGGCGAACATGTACAGTTTGATTCACCCCTGCCGGATGATTTCCAGCATGTGCTGGATATGCTACGGCAAAATTGCCAACCTGAGCCCATTTATTAGAACACTGATTACGCGGATTCTATAAATCTGTGTTCCATAAAAAAAGGGAGCCCTTTTTAAGGACTCCCTTTTAAAATAATAAGCTTCTCTGCAGTTAGTTCTCGAGACTTAAGCCGGCCTCAAGCGCTGCTTCGATTCTGGCTTTCGACTCTTCCAGGTGAGCCCTGGTATAATCATTGAAATTATAAGTCGGCGGAGCCAGCCTGCTTTCCAGCTTTGCATGCAGGTCTTTCAGCTGGGCCCGGGCTACCGAACGAGCATCCGCAGGAGTTGTTGGAGGTGCATCCGTAACCAGCTGGGTTACCCCATCAAGATAAGCACGCTGCAGGTCGCGGCGGTTGCTTTCGATGTTGGATCCCGGTGAGGACCAGACTTCACTCCAAACGGCCGTGGTAACCTGGTTCATCAGTGATGGAATCGTCAGTGTATTCTCTTCCCCGAATTTTACTTCAGTGTCTCTGATTCTTGACAGGCGATACGGGTTAAACAACTGCTGAAGCAGGGATGACTGAATGCCCACCAGCGTACGGTGCAGCGGGTAGTCTATGCGTCCCTGGTAGGTATTGCTGTTGCCCCAGTGACTCCAGCGGTCAGCACCCATCTTCTGGTAAACGTCGCGAGGAAGTTCCATACCGTCCACACTGAATGCATAATCGATGATCATATCCAGTGCTTCCTGCTGCTTCTCTTTGCTTACGGGTACGAAAGGCATGCGTCCCTCGGGATCACCCACGTGGTCGCGGTACTGGTGCTGTCCGCCGATATATTTCACGGCAGGGGCCAGCGCGCGGGCATACTGGAACAGGTAGGTCTGGAAGAGGTCCGTAGCCTCAAAATAGGCCATATTATCGGCAAGAGCTATTTCAGGTACTCTTGGAATCATGGAATCGAGCAGCTGTGCTCTACCTTTAGCCCACTCAAGCGGGTCGGCACCGAGGTCATACACATTTACATGAGGATCAACAGCTCCCCATCCTCGTGCATCTTCATCCGTACCATAGGCGTGACCCTGCTTGGCACCTTCACGGGCGATGGCTTCGGCCTTTTCATCATCGGGAGTATACCCGTAGGAAATGACCCATCGGTCATAAGATCCCACACCCGGGTTGTAGTAATAACCGTCCTGCGACTTTCCTTCCGGATTGATGTTTACAGTTGGGTACTCCATTGCTGAATTAAATACGCCATTTTCTTCGGCCCAGGCTTCATCATAGAGTCTATCCAGCGGGGTATCGATGGATGAGCGGAAGTTGTGTCGCAGGCCAAGTGTATGGCCTACTTCGTGCATAGTTACCCAGCGCAGCGCCTGGTCTACGAACTCTTTCGGCACCGGTTCGCCGGGCTTCAACTCACCGAAGGCCGCCATAAAACTTTTGGCCAGGTCGAACTGCATACCCATCTCGTTGTAGAACGACTTCGTCTTCACGCCGCGGCTCATCAAGGCGAGCTCTTCCTCACTGACATTGAAAATCTCATCAATAGCGGTACGGGGTTCTACCAATTCACGGTACTCATCCTTATCGCCGAGCAGCATATTGGCTTCAAAAAGAATGTCAGCGTCAAGAATCTCACCGGTTCGAGGATCAACAACTGACGGTCCGATAGCGCCATATCCGGGTTGATCGGAAGTATTCCATCGCAGGGTAGCATACCGGATATCTTCGGCCATCACGCTGTCGGGAAGCAACTCGGCCTGAACGGCATTGCGGAATCCGGCAGCCTCAAAAGCATCTGACCATGCCTCGACTCCTTCCATCATCGCCTCGCGGTACTCTTCAGGAACCGTTCGGTCGATATAATACACAATCGGCTCTTTGGGATCGCATAACCCGTCGGAACCGGCGGGTCCGTCACACTCCAGTCGCCAGCGGTTCACGTACCTGCGAAAGAAGGTGTCGCTGTCGTCAGTAAAATCTTTGTGTACCGTCATAAAAAAGCCGGTTCTATCATCCGCCATGCGGGGCTTCATCGGCTCTTCGGGCAGTTTCACCATTGTGTAAAACAAGGAAAGCGGGATATACCGGCTGTCAGCGACCGTTCTAGGTCCGCCCAGTTCAGAATTCTTGAAGGTCAGCTTGGCCTGAATATTCACATTCTCGGGAAAAGCCTGAATTTTTTCTACATGAGATCGGGTCTTGTCGAAACTGACACGTCCCGGTCGTCCCGGCGTATCGGAAACGGCAAATCCTACTCGTGTTGATATCCCGGAGATGTCGCCTACGAACCAGTCATAAACATTAATTAGAATCTCTGTACTGTCGGCGTTGTACGCCTCAATTTTCGCTGTTTCTACCACTGATTCTCCAAAGGTGAGCTCAACAGCTTTGGCTTCGGGAGTATTATCTTCAGCTTTGTAACGGTGAGGATGCTGTATCAAAAAGAGTTTCCCTTCATGGTCCTGAAAAGATACCATCAGACCTTCAAAAATATTCAGCATGCTGCCACCATAGAGACCGGAAGAACCGATTCCTCGGGCAAGCTCAAAGTTCATCAGGAATTTTTCATTCAACCGGTCCTTGGGAACCGATAAATAAAGTTTGTCTTCATGGTGATATAAGTCAAAATACCCTTCAACCTTTTCGGCATCTTTGGTGAGTTCATCAAATTTTGACTCTTTTTTCTCTGTTTTATCTGCTGCCCCTTGATTGCCGGTAGCTTTCTGAGATGTAGCGCATCCCGAAAACAGCAAAATGGCACAGACTAATGTCGCAAGTAACTGTTTCATGTTTACTCTGTTTAAGGTTTTCTGATAATAATGTGATACTGAAACGGATCCGGTTTTTTACGGACCATCTGCAGTACCTACGTAAGAAAAGTTGAAAAGTTTAGATTACTAAAGTAAAAGCTTCCGGACAAATAATTCTGCAAAATCTTATGTTGAATAAGTAAGGAGTTAGCCTTATTTTTGGGATCTGTTTTGAAAGCCATGCACCCGTAGCTCAACTGGATAGAGTACCTGACTACGAATCAGGCGGTTAGAGGTTCGAATCCTCTCGGGTGTACATCAAAAACCCGTTTACGTTAAAGTAAGCGGGTTTTTGTTATTTATTTCCTTTCTACAAGTTCTTACTGCAGTTTATCCGGTAAGTATATCTTGGAATGACATTCTTCCCGGGAATCCCTTCTGGTTCACGGAAATATCCTCTCGAGTGTAATTTTTAAAATCTCTTCAATTCAACCGCGCCCAGCTCTTAATAGCTTCTTCATTTAGTCGCCTTTTCCCATCATTTTTATGTGGTCATGAATCAAGTGGCTTTTCTTCCCTAGAATTTGTGTCCTATGTTAAACCATACGCCAGGTTTATATTTCAATATTGACGGTTTACTCGAGAAAAATTGAAGGATTTGTAATAAATCTAGTTTATAGTAGATTAGTGATATAAATCTATTAGCATCAAACAAATCAAGAGAGATATGAGAAGATTTATAACCATCGTAGTCGTAATACTCTTCGTTTCACTATCTGCGAATGGACAAAATTTATTATTAATCGGTGAGCATAGTTATCCCAGTACCGAAAGCTATACCCTGAAGTCTAATTCTTCTTTTGCAAGTAACCTGAATGTCTTATTTGCCCGGGAAGGAGAAACGGCTTTCTTTTCAGTGAATACCAAAAGCATTCAAGATCTAGAAATCAGTGGCAAACTAATTATCTACCTAGATGATGGAACCGTAATCACACTGAAAGAAAAAGAAAACGACCTTGTAGATAATATATCTAAAGCTTTGTATCGTTTAAGTGATGAAGATCTGAGTCATTTACAAAACAGCAATATCAATACGGTGAGATACTCATTAGAGTACGAGCAAGGTGAGTCGCACCCGAATACCGGTAGTTATACTGCTTCTAATAAAGGAGAGACAAAAGTAAACTTTCCGGCTTTAGTAATCGATTTTTATCAAGGGAGTGAAAGCAGCAAATCCGATTCCAATGCAGATTACATCATTCAAAAAGATAAGAGCGCACCCTATGAAATACAATGGGATGGTGATGTTGTAAGATTACCCCTCCTTCAGCCATCTCCCAAAATTGAGAGTGAAATAAAAACCCCATTTACATTTAGTTTCGAAGTAAAGCCTGATGGTGCGATTAAAAGTGTTACTTCTCCCAGATTTATTTCTGAAATCGAACGCGAGGTAATTTTAAACTTCCTTGTGATGTGGAGATTCTCTGGACTTCCTTTCGGCGTTCCTCAAGAAATACAAAGGGGTACAATCACTTTTAATGATGAGTTTTTCTGAAAGTTCATTTTTTCATCTTTCTCCTTGTGTAAGCAGGCTCCGTTTACTAGATTTTTATCGAGTACAAAAGAGAGATTAAGGGATGCGCTATATAAAATATTCGGTGTTATTAATACTTATTACTTTTGGAATAGCTTTAGCTACAAGTTGCACCTCCCCTACAGGTTCAAATAATAGGAACGAGACTATATCTGATGGCGAATTCTTTGCCACCGTTGATAATGACTACACCTTTACCGGCGAGGCTTCTTTCGACACTCTTATAACGAATTATCAGTCCATACCAGATATCTACCAGGATACGATTGCAGCCTTGGTTCTTAAAGCAGGGGAAATTAGTGTTCCAAATAGAGAACCCATTTCCACCGGTATCTTCATGAACGCCCTATGGGATGAGGAGAATCCCGAATTCGACCTGGAGTCCAATCCCTATTTCGTCAACTATTATGTCCCTCCCAAAATTACAAGCATGTCCGCCATGTACACGATCAAATCGGGCACCGTTACCGTCGAAGCCTATTCCGGTAATCTGCTGACTGGGTCGTTTAATCTGGTTGCAGAAGATGCTCCGGATGATTCTATTACCATCACCGGGTCGTTCAAAGCCCTAAGAGTTTACGAGTAGTGCCCCGGTTTTGATTAGGATCTATAACTTAATCAACCATTGAATAACTAATCGTTAAGATCCGGCTGTAGTTGATTGTGCCGTCCTATTAAATACAACAGATTACTCTATTCGGATGGCATCTATGGGCTGCAGTTTAGCCGCTTTCCAGGCAGGATAGGTGCCGAAAATAATTCCGATTAATATTGCAATCACTGTAATGATGATAAGTGTATCAAATGAAAATGCCGGATGAAACGGAACCTCGGCTAGTGATTGCACAATCGGAAATAGAGAGAAGACCAGCAACAAACCCAAAAGCAGCCCCAGGAAACTGCCTATTAAAGAAACCGTTATTGATTCCGCCAGAAACTGAAATAGAATATCCCTCTTCTTAGCCCCGGTGGCTTTTCTTATTCCTATTTCTTTGGTTCGTTCTGAAACCGAGATCAATAATACATTCATAATCCCAATACCGCCAACCAAAACTGCGATCCCTGTTATCATTCCCATTACTATTTTAAAAACGAGCACTCCTCGTTTAGCCTGTTCAACACGAAAGTTATTGGTGACTACCGTGAAGCCCTCACTGCCCGACTCAAAGTTCGCGTCCAGCCAGCTTTCCGCTTCTTTCTTAAGGTCACTTACGTTTTCGACCCTGTTTGACCTTATCTCTACCATTGCCGTCCGTGTATCCGGTCCACTCTCAAAAAAGGAAGTAAAGGGTACATAACCCCGGGTAATTTGGTCATTCCCGTTTTCTTGCATGACGCCCACAATTTCAAACGACTTATTTTCAAGAATAAGATTTTTCCCGATGAGTGATTCCTCCGGTTCAGAGAGTTTAGTTGCAAAATTATTATTCAGAATGATTTTTTGAGCCGCACTTTCCAGATCTGCCTCATTGAAAAATCTCCCTGCCCTGATATCATTCTTCAAGCCTGTCAATCTTAGATCCGTAGTACCCGCAAGTATCGCCGGGAATCGTAGAGAATCCTCTTCTGATGCTATTTGAATAGAACGCTGTTTATTAATTGTGACAAAGGCCTGTTTCGCAAATTTCTGCTGTAATTGTTCTGCATCATCCAGTGTAAAACTGGGATGGTTCTCAATGGGCATGCGGATGCCCTCGGTAACCACCGAAGTTTTAGGATTTATGATGATGCTTCTTAAACTCGTTGTGGCAGAAATCTGGTCCCGGGCAAAATTCTCCAAACCATCACCCAGAGACAGGATAGCGACCAAAGCCGCCACCCCGATAATCACTCCAAGTACTGAGAGAAAGGTATGCATGAGATTAGACCTGATATTTTCAATGGCTATAGAAACAGAGAAAAGAAGTTTACTTAGCATATCCCATTACATTCGTTTTTATTAAGCCTATTATAAGGGGAGCTTCAAAAAAAGTTACAATCGTAAATAAATGAATCCCTAACCGGACAATAATTTGCAATTAAAAATTGAACGCACTGCCAAGTTAAATTGCTATGATAAGTACTACTGAAAGAATCATCTTCATTATTCTTTCACTTTAGAAAATCATATTTTGTGACCCGATTTTAAGCAAACTGTTAATCATAAAAACTGAATAAATAAACTACCCTAAACCATGAAGAAACTATTTCCACTATTTCTATTCTCACTGGCACTGATTGTGAGTGCCTGTTCCGGCAGTTCCGATCAGCAACAACAATCCGCTGAAGGCAACATGGGAGAAACCGAAACATCAATGGAAGCCGAAGGCCGCACTATTGATGTGTATGGTATCGACCGTATGAAATATGTTGTTCAAGACACTACCGGCGGCGTTATGGTCGGAGAAAGTGTTGAAGTAAACGGAGAAACCTACTACCTGCTGGAAGGCATCAGCGCAGAGGCCGGTGAAGAACTGACCTTTAGTCTTACCACTATAAGCGCTCTTCCGGCAAGTGCCATGGCGCACAATATTGTGTTGCTTGAGGGCGGAGCCAATGCACAGGAATTTGTCAACGCATCCATGAGTGCCAAAGACAATAATTACATTGCTCCCGGAATGACTGACATCATACTCGCACAGACCGATATGGTCGGTGGCGATGAAAGCACTTCCGTGACCTTCAACGCCCCTGAAGAAACCGGAGATTATGAATATCTCTGCAGCTTCCCGGGACACTTTGCAGCAGGAATGAAAGGAATACTGAGTGTTCAGTAATCACAAACCTGTTTATTGACATTAAGGCGGCCCGCAGATTCGGGTCGCCTTTTTTTTATGCTTTCCTTAGCTTATATAGCGTTTGATTTGAAGTTATTACCCTAATTCAGGTATTCCTATGTTTAAAAGCCTTATCCATTTTTTAAAGCATGTGCGCATGGGATACCTGCTGTTTACCTCCCTGCTGATACTCGGGCTTTTCTTCGGTATTTTTGAAATTATCAAATTTGTCTACATCGAGGACCTTTCCGACGAAAATATGCGCTTTCTCTACTTCACGAGGGGCGTGATAGTTTCACTCTCCCTGATGGTGTGGGCGGCATGGACCGTGTATAACTACCGAGAGCTGTACCAGGAACAACTGGAGGTTACCGAAGAGCAGTATCGCAACATCATAGAAAACTCTGCCGATGCCATTATCACCCTCAATAACGATGACGAAATCACCTCCTGGAATCGCGGAGCTGAACAAATATTTGGCTGGAAGCGGGAGGAAATCGTCGGGGAACCGGTAGAAAAACTTATTCCCGATGACCTGCTGGAACTGCAGGAGTTGGAGTGCCTTGCTTTCGGGATGCACTATCGCGGCTATGTATCCAATTATGAAACAGAAAGATTGAACAAGGCAAGTAAAAAAGTGCTGGTCAACCTCTCCGAATCTTTTATTCGTGATGAAGACGACGAGATTATCGGACGTTCTCAAATATTACGTGATCTCACCGACTTTAAAATTAGGGAAGAGCAGATACAGCAATCTGAACGGCTGGCCACAGTGGGACACATGGCTGCCGGCGTGGCCCATGAAGTGGGCAACCCGCTTACGGCCATCTCTTCCCTGGTACAGGTATGCCAGCGCAAGACAGATGACCCCTTTATACAGGATCAACTGAAAAAAGTACGGGATCACATTCAGCGAATCACCAAAATTGTACGCGACCTGGTGGATTTCTCCCGTCCCTCCAGTCTGAAAACCGAAATGATGAATATCAATGAGATCATAAAATCTGCTGTCGGTCTCCTGAAACATGATGCACGATGCCGTTCGGTTACCTTTAACATGGAATTGTCTCCACAGATACCCAAAATCGAAGGCGTTCCCGACCACATCCACCAGGTGGTGGTAAATATCCTGCTCAATGCAGTAGATGCGATGAAGGGAATCAAAAATCAAAGGATCGACATTAGAACATGGCAGAAGGATGATCATATCAAGATAGCCATAGAAGATGTCGGAGAAGGGATTCCCGACAAGCAACTAAATCGAATTTTTGAACCTTTTTTCACTACCAAAGAGGTGGGCAGTGGTACCGGTCTCGGGCTCTCTGTGAGCCATGGTATCATCACCAAAATGGGCGGTACCATTGACGTAGAATCAGAAGAGGGCGTCGGAACTACCTTCACCTTGAATTTGCCCCAGGAAATCAACCAGGAAGCAACCGTATGATAGCATCGATTTTAATAGCTGACGACGAAGAGGAAATCCGCAATTCACTATCAATGGTGCTCAAGGATGAAGGATACCGGTGCACCGCTGTGGCGGATGGCGCTTCTGCTATTGAAGAACTGAAGGAGCGATCTTATGACATCCTTATTTCGGATCTGAAAATGCCTCATGCCGACGGAATTGAAGTGCTGGAAGAAGCTCTCACGCGATCCTCGGATACCCTCACCATCATCATCACCGCACACGCCACGGTAGAAACGGCCATACAGGCATTGCGCAAGGGCGCTGCCGATTATATTCTGAAGCCGCTCGATTTTGATGAAGTCATACTGCGCATTGAAAATCTATTGAAGCAGAAGAAACTGGTACAGGAAAACAAATATCTGCGGGAGCAGATCGACCAGGAGTTCAACTTCAATCACATCATCGGCGAAAGTAAGCCCATGAAGGAAGTCTACCGCATGGTGAAACGTGTGAGTGACGTTAACAGCAACGTGCTCATTACGGGACCAAGCGGAACCGGGAAGGAGCTGGTAGCCCGGGCCATCCATTTTAACGGCAAACGCGGGTCGAAACCTTTCATCGCGATCAACTGCGGGGCTATTCCCAAAGACCTCGTAGAATCGGAACTCTTCGGACATAAAAAAGGAGCTTTCACCGGCGCCATATCCGACAAAGACGGAGTGTTCGTAGCCGCCAACAAGGGTACTGTTTTCCTGGACGAAGTCGGTGAAATACCGCTGAACCAACAGGTCAACCTGCTGAGGGTCATTCAAGAGCGAGAGGTAAAACCTATCGGTTCCAATCAGATGATTAAGTTCGATACCCGTATTATTGCAGCAACCAACAAAGATCTGGAAGAGGAGATTGAGAAAGGCGAATTCCGCGAAGATCTCTATTACCGACTGAACGTCGTGGAGATACCGCTCCCTACCCTTCAAGAGCGAAAAGATGATATCCCCTTACTGGCTCACCATTTCCTTAAGAAATACAGTAAAGAGCTGAACCGTCCGGTCAAGGGCATTACCAGTGACGCCATGGGCGCATTGATCTCTTTTGAATGGAAGGGACAGGTGCGCGAGTTGGAAAATATCATTGAGCGCGCCGTCCTGCTGGGAAGTGATGATTATATAACCCTGGAAGATCTGCCGGGTAGCATACAGGAGTCAAAAGGTGATTTCAGCTACGACGCCGATTCACTTGAGGATGCCGTGCAGACCTTTGAACGACACCATATTATCAGCGTGCTGAAACGTACCGATGGCAACAAAACCGAAGCTGCCCGCCTGCTGGGCATTGACCCGTCAACGCTCTACAGAAAAATGGAAAGAATGGGCATTTAGCAATGAACAGTGTGTCAGTAAACAGGAAACAGTTAGCAGTTAATAAACTAGGCTCTAATTTTAGTTTCTCCGTGTAACTCTGAGCTTCTTTGTGTACCTCTGTGGAATAGCCTGACAGACACACTGATCACTTGATCATTGGTCCTTGAGATGTACCGTAACATTGAAGTGAACCGTTAGCTCGTTGCTTGCTTTAATAAGTCCCATAAGAGCGGTAGGCGGTTTAATGTCGAAGGTCCGCATGTCAATTTCTTTACTCCCCTTTACCTGGAACCGGCTCCGGTCGAGAAGCTGACCTTTCACGTGGACGACGGTAGTATCTTTTACCCCTGCAATTTCAAGGATGCCGGTCGTTTTGATATTCATCCAGTTTGCATCGCCATTACCGTTGGTCTGTTCAGGGTAATCCATTTCGTCAAGAGTGCCCTCTGTTTCCAGCTCGGCTTTCAACAGACGATAATTGATATTCGGAAATTTCTTTGATTTTAGAGCCTCATACATGTCTTTGTTCATTGCCCTCTTTCCACATTCCAGCGTTCGCACAGGAACACTTACTGTAATAGCTACATTACCATGACCTCTCACATTCTCTTCGGGATCGCTGATATTCTCGATATTACCATTTCCGGAAAGTTCTTCGGCACGGCAAGTATAATCAACTATACTAGCAGAGCCTTCAATCCAGAGTTCTCCTCCCTCCTGAATTTCAATAACCCCTGTAGGGTTAAGGCTAGTTTGGGATTGAGATTGCTGCTGGTTTTGTTCTTGGGTCTGATTCTGGGATTGGCCTTGCGAATGGGCTCCGGCTGGAAACAGGGTCATTGTCATAAAGCTGATAAGCAGAAGGAGACTCACCCAAGGGGAAAAGGTAAAGTCGCCGACAATGAGATGAAAGGAATTTCCAAACCGGAGCTTCATCGTTTTTTTAATGATATACTGTCTTAACTTTGTGTTGCGGTAAACATCACATTGAATGTAATCTCTACTTCTTCACCGGATTTAATGGTACCGAATACAGCTGAAGGAGGATCGACATCATAGTCTTTCATATTCAATCCGTAGCTGCCTTCAAATCGATATCCATTCTCACCGACTTTGGTTCCTGTAACTGGGAAGGTCACTTCTTGTACCTTTCCCGCAATATTCAGGTTACCGGTCACATTCAGCTTGAAGGAATCAGGAGTCTGAACGGTATCGGCAAGCGTTGCAGAAGAAAAGTTAAACATGATATTAGGATGTTTGTCTTCCTTCAGCGCGCCGTAAATTTTTCTGTTCATTCCGCCCTTGCCGCTTTCAATAGATTCAACAGGAACGGTGAGTGAAAAACTTTGCACCGGATTTGCCATACTATCCTGGGTCATCATTTGGGGAGCAAGGGAGATTTCAGTAGACATCTCTTCAACATCTGCTTCCCAGTCGTGAATCGTGGAAGTACCGGTAATGACGATAGAACTATTGGCTTCATCAAGGGTGAAACTTGGTGATTGCGCCCATGCGGTTACAGAAGCCAGCAGGACTATAAGTGTTGTCAGTAGTGTGTTGGTTACTTTTTTCATAATAGAAATATTGATTTAGGTGGTTTATATCCTTTTCTATTATAGTTGCAATCTTCGTTCCAAAGTCACTAAAAATTTCAGATTTTTTTATTGAATACAAAAACCCGCTTCTGATTCAATTAAATACAACTGTTACACCAGTTACGTGTAGTTCGTTTTTATATTGTCTCTGTGCTTTGCATTCATGCATAGGAGCGCAATAGCAATGTTGCAACCCTGCAACAACGCAATATAGCTACTTAGGATGGCTACAAGTCAATTTCCTTATATTTAGCCCTTTCTGATATAATTATCACTAATTTAAAAAAATAATTACCCCAGGCTCTTTTTGGTATCACTATTGCATTCATACATATAGGTGAACTATGTACTTGTTCCTCAACAGATATACCGAGAATTATCCGTATTTGAATGCCCGAAAAAGAAATGATACTGATTGCAGAGCCCGAAGAGGCCATCCGAGAATCGATTGAGATGATTCTTTTGGATGAGGGATTCGACTGCCATGCCGTTGAGGATACAGAGGCTTTGTTGAGAGCCATTCATATTCACGACTCCGATCTTATCATCGCCGATGTTCATCTGCTGCACCAGGAAGCCCAGGAAATCCTTTCTGCTTTAGGTGAGTATACCAATCCCCCTCCCATTTTAGTGACGCTTACCTATGAACGCATCCGGGATATGCTGGAACTGATTAAGTTCGGCATTGGCGAATACCTATTGAAGCCTTTCCAGTTTGAGGAGATGCTGGAACGGGTGCATAAGCTGCTGGATGAACGAGCGAATAGTAATTGATGAGGTTTAGATTTAAGGTATAAGGTATAGGGTATAAGGTGTTCGATACTCATTACTCATCACTCGTTACTCTTTAACTGATCTTGATTTCTAAAGTAAGCATCTCACTTTTTATTCCAACCACCTCTCATTCTCTAGATGTCATCCCCGACACCGATCCGGGAACTTATAAGGGTAGTAAGTACTAACGATTCCTATTCAAATATTGGTTGCCCCTTTTTGCTGTACCACAGAGGTGCACAAAGGAGCACAGAGGGGCACTGAGTTTATTTCAACCTACGGATGATGTCACCCGGACCCGATCTGAGATCTTATAAGGGCAAGGATAGCTAATCAATTCCTATTCTAAGATTGACTGCCCTTTTTAGCTGTATCACAGAGTTACACAGAGGAGCGCGGAGGGTCACAGAGGGATGAACGGGCGAAAACAGGAGAGCATAAAAAAAGCGATGCTGCCTTTTACAGCAGCACCGCTTCAGGTTGGGGATGTTGCTAGCTATGCATTAGAAACTAATGATGGCTTCAAGCATAACACCGTCGAAGCTAGCGCCTGCATAGTCGGTGCCTGCATATCCGTCGCCATCATAATTTTGAGTTACATATTCAAATTTGGCAAGTACGTTTCTGGTAAGGAACCAGCCACCGCCAATGTTGAAGCGATCAACTTCAATGTCACCGCTTTGGGTTTCACCGTCTACAAAGTTGTAGCGAGCGCCAAGGTATAAATCTTCATTGGCACCGAATCGATAGAGCAGTTCTGCTGCATATTGGTTGTAGCTTCTGCTGTCAGCTTCGGTTTCAATTTTACCCGTTGCGTTTTCAAAGACTCCGTAGAATTCCAGGCCACCAAACTTAACGAATGGGTTCAGCATGAAAGAAGTCATCTCTCCGGCAGCAGGAGTGGCTCCACGTCCTGGTGTGAAGGAAGGAGCAATTCGTCCTGAACGGAAGTTTCCACCTTCTATTACATCGTAGTAACGGGCACCGGCACGGTCACCTGAGTAGAGGTAAATGGAGGAAGACTGTCCAACTCTCAGAATGGAACCGCTCAAGCGGAAGCGCAGACCGTCATCAAACGTTTGGTCGTAAGCAAGCTTACCATAAACGGTTGGTTTGGTTTTGATAGCGCTCTCTTCCACGCTTTGATTCAGTTTACCGTTGCTCAGACCGAACATGGCCATGAAACCGCCTTGATAGTAGTAGAGCTCTCCGGCAACCTCTGTGGTGAAGGAATCCATGAGATAGTTACCTACAAAGGGGTTATGAATAGCAGCCGCGTTGTCGGAACGACGGAAGTGGTTGTCACCGTAGTTCAGTTCCATGTGACCCACTTTGATACGTACGTGATCCATCAAATCGGAAGCTAAGCCTTCGGAGATGAAGTCCAGACGGTCAACCTGCATGTATCCACCCTTAACATAGGTTTCGGTGTGGTGTTGTGAAGACAAATAGGTGCGCAAGTGCATGCGTAAACCGTTTGCCAAGCCTACATCGAGGTCAAGGTTGGAAGTAGCGAGGTTAAAGTTTGACTCTAGGTTTTGAAGGTTGTCAGCATCATTTTCCTGGGTAAGTCCTTGGAATTGCAATGCATTGGCACCACCGATGCGAACTACCAAGCCGTCAAATTCGACCTCGGTCATAAATGGTGCTTCAAACTGGTTGAGTCCCCGTTGATCGGGATTAGTGAAATATTGTAAATCGCGAGTAAAGCTTTGCGCGAATAGGCTTCCCGCACTCACGAAGAAAGCGACAAGCATTAAGGTGATATGTTTGGTTGTAAGTTTCATGACATAGCCTCTTGTTATTGTGGTTGGTTAAATGTATTTGGGTTGCTTTTGTATTTAACTAAACAAGTAGCGTTCCAAACTGGGGCAGGATTTGAAAATAATTTATCAAATGATGCAAAAACCGTCTCTAATGCTCCTAAAAGGCAAAAAAACTTGTAATTATTTTTTTAAAAAATTAAGCCTCCGGTTTGGACCGTACTATCTTTTGCAAGACTGCAATGCTGCAATTCAGGTATTTGCATGGGTGCAACTGCCTAACCCAGGTTTGAAAAACGGAAAGCCGCAGGGTATCCCGCATTTAAATACAGCAAGGTATACACCCAATTCACCAAGAAATAGTTGTGGTTGGAAAGGCTCCGTAGATTTGTGGCAGGCAGCGGCTAAAAATTATTAACGTTCTGCTACTCGTTCTCAGCTTTAGTTTTGGTACCCACTTCCGTACCGGTACTTACCATAATATGTGCCCATGGATCACCGGGATTCATCAACCAGGGTGCACCCTCGCTGATGGGCCGGGAAGCTATGCCTGTGGATTTTTCAGTAGCAAAGGGAACGTATATAACGTACAGTGGACGGGCTTGGAGTACGGTACCTGAGGAATAGTCATATCCTTCTTCGGAAGCAGTAAGCGAATAAAGAGCCATAGGTTTATCAGGCATGGGAATTTTTCCGGCCTCGATCTCCTGTCTTCGAATCGTTGTCACTTCATCAGAAGATTTGCCCTCAGCCCTTAGTTCACGACCCCTTTCCATAAAAGGCTCCAGTTCATAATGGTAACAAGCAACATGAAAACGGTCATCGGCGGGGTCATCGGCAAGACATATCAGCTCATTAGTTCTCTCACGCAGGGTTACCAGCTCGCTTTCCTGATTATATCCCAAAACCCCTGCACCTTCTCGCATTCCTTCAGGAATAGCACTTACTGCAGCCTTAATTTGCTTTTCTTCAGGCTGGACATCCTTTTGCGCGACGCAGGCACTGCTGGTAAATATTAAAAGAAATAGTGCAGGTGCCGTAACTCTTAGTAAATTCATATGCTATCCTCAATATTTTTGACAAGTTAAGATGAACATACGAAACCGGCACTTAAAATCCTTGGGCTCATTGATAACATAATCCGGAGGTGATTTAGGGTCAGTATACCCTTAACTAAAAGAAAGTGATTCAAAGACTTACTTCATGGATCTCAAATAGGGCAGGAATAATCGCGTCCCAGTCTTTCTCATCTTTGAGTTTTACCCGAAGCATATCCGAGGCTTGCGGTTCGCCATGAGTGATATACACCTTTTCAGGCTTATCTATTATGGTACTAATCCATTCCAGGAGTTCCGTTTGGTCGGCATGTGCAGAAAGGCTTTGTATACTCTCTATCTTTGCTTTTACCGGATGGTATTTGCCATAAAACTTTATCTCTTTGCACCCCTCCATTAGCTGTCGGCCGCGTGTGCCCTCCGCCTGAAACCCGGCCAGCATCACTGTAGTTTTGGGTCGATCGATGTATTGCTGAAGGTAGGTAAGCACCCTCCCCCCGGTAACCATACCGCTTCCCGCAATCACAATCTTGGGCTGATCCTCCTCTATAATCTCCCAGGTCTCTTCATAAGATTCAACAACCCTTACTTCGCGGCACATCTCCTCGCATTCACTTCGGCTCAGCTTGTGCCATTCATAATGCCGGCTGAAAAGATCCAGCACCTTGGCACCCATGGGACTATCCATTATAATAGGAACAGATGGGATCTGCTCTTTCTCGCGCAATTGCCATAACAGGTACATCAGCAGCTGGGCCCGTTCCACTGCGAAGCTGGGAATGATAAGTGTTCCCTGATTATCCAGAGTCTGATTGATAATCTCACTTAGTTTTTTGTCCGGATCTGTATCGGGATGATGCCGATCACCATAGGTACTTTCAATAAACAGGATATCAGCTTTTTCCGGCTGTTTGGGATCTTTCAGCAGTGGATCATTCTTTCGACCCACATCCCCGGAGAACACAAATCTCTTGCCGAAGGCATCCAG
This sequence comes from Halalkalibaculum roseum, assembly GCF_011059145.1. Lineage (NCBI taxonomy): Bacteria > Pseudomonadati > Balneolota > Balneolia > Balneolales > Balneolaceae > Halalkalibaculum > Halalkalibaculum roseum. The sequence goes on from NZ_JAALLT010000004.1 coordinate 201,795, forward strand.
CTCTATGAAAGTAGCTCCCAGTATGTGTCCATTATATTGGAAACGTACCCGGATATTGCTGTCAATTTCGACCCAATTACCCTCCTCCTTGTTTTCAAAATAAGGAAGTGTTTCTTCAACATCCTTGGTATTGTAAAGCGGTTCGGCAGGATCGTGCTTGGAATAACCCTGTTTATTTGCTTTTTCAGCTTCCTCTTCCTGTATTTTAGCACTGTCTTGCAAAATAATCTCAGCTACGTTCAGGGTAGGAGGCGTTCCCCAAATCGGCCCACGGTAGCCCATCCGTACCAACCGGGGCAGAAAACCGGTATGATCCATATGCCCGTGCGTAAGTAATACCAGGTCGATCTCTTCAACCTTAACCGGCAGATACTCCCAGTTAAGCTCCCTAAGCTTCTTGACTCCCTGAAACATACCGCAGTCTATGAGTATATTCTTACCGGGAAACTTCAGCAGGTATTTTGATCCCGTAACGGTTCCGGCCGCTCCAAGAAAATGTATATTGCACGCCTTGCTCATCACTTATTGTTATCGAGATTGCAGATTTCCGTGGCTTCCTTCAGTACTTTTTTGATGGTATTGCTATCCATACCCAGTTGTTCGAGCAGCTGCCGGCTATCAGGCAGCTGTTTGCAAAAAACAATATCCCGTTCCAGCAGTCGCTGTTTAAACTCATCACTCATGGAAGAGAGACAGGTAATAGGATGCAGGCTCACTCTGCTGATCAGATCCTTGAGCCCCCTGCTCTTGGGATGGTCCCAGCTTAAGAGTTTCAACCCCACACAGTTGGCATATTGAATGGCATCCCTGGTGAAGCGGGTATTGGTAACCACCCAGCCGAAGTGTTTCTTGTTTTTATGTCCGGGTCGACTGCTCCATTCATTTTTCACATCCAGAAAACGGGATTGTATGTAGAGCGGCACTTTTACATTACACTTGTGATCTTTACGATTATGAAATTTACACTCAATGATATAATACTCATTTCCTTTTTCAGCCAGCACATCAATTTCGTGAGATACGCAGTTTCCTTGAATAACCTGACCAACCTGGGTTGAGTAGCCCAACAATTTCAAAAGCTCTGCGGTAAACCTTTCGAAGGGATAACCTGTGGGTCCCAGCTCCAACAATGCTTCTTTCAACTTATAGCGCCCGGCATAACGGTCAGACCGGTTTTTCAGCATCTTAAAAGCCTCTTTGTACAGCCTGCGTGTGGATATGCCGTCAACCAGCTGATCCCTGATGGAAGCAACAATAGAGTCAATAACCTTCTGATCAGCACCTGCGTTGGCCATGGACCTGCGCAACTTGGATTCATCGTAAGGTTCTCTCTCGCCCGAAGCCTTTGTGACTTTAATGTTTTCCATAAGTCATACAATAATAAAATACCTTAAAAAGATGTAGACAATTTTATTCTATCCAGACGAAACATTCCGCAGCAGAGCGGATGATGCTAATTTCATGGCGGATGAGATCCCTCCACTAGCGGTCGGGATGACACCTAAAAAGGCCAAGCGGGGTTTATAAAATTATAGGCTAATAAAATCAGTGGACTCATTAAAATAGTCAATCAATCTATTAACTGTACACGACACACTGATCACTGCAAAACGGGGGTCCGGGGGTATTGTGGGAAAGACTAGTGCAAAAAAATAAGTTTCACTGTAACAGATAAATGGACTTCCAATCCTACAAGCATCAATTGGTTGAGGAATAGCATGATTTTGCAAAATACGTGAGAAATCACAAAAACCGCTCACACAGTGAGCATTGTTTTTGTGTACACGTACGGGCAAACCATGCCCGAAAGCAATTGCAGCCGGGAGCTTTTTCCCAAAGGGATCCCTGTGGGAGGTTACTTTTGGCGGTCCAAAAGTAACATGAATTAGCTATTCAACAAATTTAGAAGAATGTTTAGACTTTACCACAGCTAATTATTCCGCAGCAGAGCAGCGGAATGAGAGAGGTAAATTTCATCTTCCGGCGCTCAGCTCTGGAAACTAAATTACATAAATATTTAAAAGCTAAGCAGAGAAAAGAGGAAAACTAAGGTTAACTACAGCTTTCCTCTAACCTCCAACTTCCAGCCTTCTAAAACGACTTATTAAACCGCTCACTCGCTGCTTTCTTCAGGCTCTCTCTATGATCGGGATGCGCAATATCAATCAGAGCTTTGGCACGCTGGTGCAGGTTTTTACCGTACAAATTCGCTACTCCATATTCGGTTACTACATAATGCACGTGGGCACGTGTGGTTACCACGCCGGCCCCCTGCTTCAGATGCGGAACAATCTTGCTTTCACCTTTCCCGGTAACCGAAGGCAATGCAATAATAGGCTTACCGCCCTCACTCAGAGAAGCGCCCCTGATGAAGTCCATCTGACCGCCAACCCCGGAATAATGATAGGTACCGATGGAGTCGGCACAGACCTGTCCTGTGATATCCACCTCAATAGCACTGTTGATGGCCGTAACTTTTGGATTTTTACGAATAACGGCCGTGTCGTTCACATAGGCCACATCCAGCATGGAAATCATCGGATTATCATCTACAAAATCGTACAGCTCACGGCTACCCATCACAAAACTGGCTACAATCTTTTCCGGGTGTTTTGCTTTTTTCTTGCCGGTAATCACACCTTTTTCAACCAATTCAATTACCCCATCACTGAACATCTCTGTATGAATGCCAAGGTCCTTATGATTACCCAGTGCTTTCAAGACTGCATTTGGTATGGCACCGATACCCATTTGCAAGGTGGCCCCGTCTTCAACCAGTTCAGCACAGTTGTTACCTATCTGCTGTTCAATTTTAGTGGGATCGGGAATATTGAGCTCGTGCAGTTCTTCATCTGTCTCTACGAGGGCATTAAATCGACTGGCATGAAAGATTCCGTCGCCATGGGTTCTCGGCATATTGGGATTGACCAGGGCTATGGCTTTCTTTGCTGATTGAAGCGCGGCACGGGAGGCATCCACAGATACCCCCAGAGAACAATAGCCGTGTTTATCGGGTGGAGAAACCTGAACCAGGGCCATATCGATTGGGAGAATATTTTTTCTGAACAGGCCCGGCACTTCACTAAGGAAAATGGGCAGGTAATCGGCGCTGCCTTTGTTTACCGCTTTCCGGACATTGGAACCGACAAAAAGGGCGTTGGTATGAAAAGTGTCGCTATACTCCGGCTTCACATAGGGTGCATCCCCTTCCGTATGGAGGTGTATCACTTCAATATGCTCCAGTTCAGGAGCCCGGTCTGCCATTGCATTAATGAGAGGTTGTGGCGCGGCTGCAACACTGTGAACAAATACCCGGTCTCCTGAATTGATCAGTTTAACGGCTTCTTCGGCTGTGGTATACTTATCTTTAAATGACATGTATTCGATGATTATACTATTAATAATTTCTTCCTAGTGGCAGACTTTATTCACTCCCTTGACCGGTAGGTAACAATACGGTTCCAGTGTAACGAAATAAATAAAATAACTGCCGCCAGCTCAAATGATCTTCCTATTTGACTCAGCGGAAAATCCGCTTGTAACAGGTTATTCATAACTACAAAGATGATGCCAAGGTTTAGGAAAACGACCATTAATATCGCAGGCAGTTTCTTTCCTCGCTGAGGACTTTGAAGAAATCTCGGAAGCATCCAATAACCGGTGCCAAGGGTAAGCTGAATAATCCAACCGAAAATGGTTATCTCGATGTGAAGAGGAAGCAGCTGCCAGACAGCCGGGTGCAAAGGATAGGCTTTGTGGATTAGCATCGCGGCTCCCATAAGTGTACCCAGGAAAAGATAGATCAACGAACTGCGAATCATCCAGCGGCTGATTATCGGCATTACGAGTTCTCCCTCTTCTTTTTTCTTTCTCTTTGCCGCTTTCTTTTTTTCCGCTGCTGCTTTTTAGACATGATGCGCGGCCACATCTCAATAATGTAGAAGCCTACAGCCAAAACCTGGAGTAAAGCTGAAAGCACCAAGATAACACTCCATACAGCCGCTGCATTACCGATTGACATAGGTTCTGAAATGATCCTGAGAACCAAGCCGGTATTTAAACAGAAAAAGGTAAGCCATCCCCAGAGTTGCGCCTTAAATCCCTCCTCCCGGTTTCTTCCCGGGAACATCCAGATAGAGACCCCGAAAATAATCTGGGTAATCCACCCCACCATCAGCATATGCCAGAATAAAGGCATTAGTCCGGGAATGACCTGGCTCCCCATTTCAAGGGCAAGCGAAGCTATCATAGAAAGGGCAAAGAAAATCATCCCAGCCTTAATAAATGTACGACTAATAAGAGGCATCAGGGCTCAAAGTCCTTCACTTCATTGCGATCGCATTTTTTACAATCCAATGGATAACCGATGTGTGCCTGTCGCCCGGTTTTACTGACAACCCAAGGGCGCAGCTGCCATGGAGGTGCATGACGAACGTGCTGCGTATGGCCACAGGAAAGCTTGGCTACCCAATCTTCTTCATCATCCTCAAAAAAGTCAATAATTCGTTGGTTCATGTGAGGATAACTAAAGGTATTTATAGAAAAGATGAAATCGTTCTATCCATAATCATCAAATTCGAATTATTTTCTTGCCTTACTGATCTCTTTTCTGAATGCAGTATGACAATCAACGCAACCTTGCTGAACAATTTTATAGTGATGTAAAATATCATTCATTTTCTTTTGTTGTGCCGCTTGCGCAATGGAATCTGCATGGCGATGCACAACCATATCAAAACTGATAAAGCGCTGCATCTCTTCCCCAAGCGTATTTTTCACCAATTTTTTATCTTCTTCGGTCATAACCGGATGTTCAGCGATTGATTTTCCGCCTTTTTCAATCACTGCAAAATCTTCGGTGTAGATTCCTTCATCGATGGTATACATGTCACTGAGCAACACCCTCATCATGGGTACAAGGGGCATCGTTTTGGGTTGCACAGTCGTCAATTCAGACTGAAATGCCATAACTGTAAAAGCCAAAAGTAATGTTATCACTATTAAATGCAGACTACGATCCATTTTTTTGGGCATGACGGTAAATTTTTATTGCTTGACGATTTTGGGATCCTTTCAAACCATATTCAAATCAGAATTAAATCAACCGGTACACATCAGGTGATATCATTTTTAAAAAAATGTATCCGGGGGACCTCGAGAATGTTTTCAAAACCAAAGTTCTACAGGCACCATTAATTATGCCGTTCAATTACAAAATTAAGTACGCTTCCGGTCTTCAGATTACAGACATGCCTTTCTCCATTTTTTTTAGAATTTGCCCGGTTCTGATTTGAGGTTTTCCTTGCCGGGTGAATCTCGGGATACTCAAAGGGTATGCCTGCATGCATATCCTGATGCCTGATCACATTTAATTCCTACTTATCTCAATTTTTTGTTAGTAAAATTTAGAGAATCTTTTATTTTAAGACAAAATAGTATTTAATATTATTTACTTATGGAACCACTCGCCTCCGAATCTTCCGGTGATCAACATTGGACTAAAATGCTACTCATTTTGGTATCCGGGTTTTTGATTTTTGAGACCCTCACCGGATTATCAATTTACCTTCTGCCTTTTAGCATCGGCAACCAGTTCATCGTACTGATACATACCCTGATCGGGGTAATATTCTGCATCCCGTATATCTATTACCAAGTTGAGCACTGGCTTAGGTACCGCAGCCGGCCGCTCAACGATATTAAATTGACCGGATATGTTTCCATGATTGTTGCGGTATCCGCAATGGTTTCCGGAATCATACTGACCTGGCAAGCATTGTTCGCTCCCGGCATTAGCTATTTCTGGAATAAAATTCACATCCTTTCCACGTTTGCATTATTGGCTTCTCTAATTCCCCATATTTCGTTGATCCTTTGGCGCGACTACAGAGCACGTAAGAAAGAGCCAATGGAAGACCGTATTGCAGCCGAAAAAAAATATGGAGTCAATACCCTGATGGCGGTTCTGGTACAATTTGCCCTCGTTCTGCTGTTTATTTACGCTTTCGAACCAACACCGGTAAACAACCAGCTACCTGCAGATTATCACCATCTGGATGAAAATGGTGATCGACCCTTTGCCCCTAGCCTGGCTACTACGGCTGATGGTCAAGGAATAGATGATATTCTCCTGGGAGGGTCGGAATCCTGCAGCAGCTCTGGCTGCCACGAACAGATTGGCAAAGAGTGGGAAGCCAGTGCTCATCGCTATTCAGCCATGGATCCTGCCTTCCGCGCGGTGCAAAATGCCATGGGCAACCAGAAGGGACCGATGTCTACCCGATATTGCGGTGGGTGTCACGATCCGATTTCTCTTTTTTCAGGTACCAAGAACATGTTCAGCGACAGCCTGACCAACAAAACCGGTCTGGAGGAAGGAGTATCTTGCGTTTCCTGCCATGCCATCCAGCAGGCAGATGTATCCGGCAATGCTGAATATGTAATCGCACCCCCGGAGAGATATATTTTTGAATTGAAAGATGGGAAAGCGGCAAAATTAATCAGCGATTTTCTGATCAGGGCTTACCCCAAAAAGCACATTGAAACCTTCCAGAGGCCACTATTCAAAACACCTGAATTCTGCGCCACCTGTCACAAACAATTTATCGATGAAGAAGTGAATAATGTGGGTTGGGTTCAGCTACAAAACCAATTTGACAACTGGAGAAAAAGTCGATGGAATCACCCCAAGGAACCGATGAAAACTGTGGAATGCCGCGAATGTCATATGCCGCTTGTCGACTCTTTCGACCCGGCAAAAGGTGATCCACTAGATTATAATCGTTCCAAAGAGGATGGAAAACACCGAAGCCATAGATTTTTGGGTGCCAACCAGATGGTGCCTACCCTACTGGACCTGCCCGGGGCGGAAGATCATGTAAAACTGGTTGAGGAATGGCTGCGAGGAGAAATTGAAATTCCTGAAATTGCTGATAAATGGGAAAGCGGACCTGCTATACCCATAAAACTGGTGGCACCGGGGGAAATAGAAAGCGGCAGCGATCTGAATATGAGTGTGGTAATAACGAATAATAAAACCGGACATAATTTCCCAACCGGTCCGCTGGATGTTATTCAGGCTTGGCTGGAAATTGTCGTTACCGACCAGGATGGCAATACGATTTACGCCTCAGGTACGCTTGATGAAAAACACTTTATCAAACCGGGAGCTTTTATTTTTAAAGCGGAACCTGTCGATGAGTATAATAATATTATCGATCGGCATAATCTTTGGGAAATGGTTGGCGTTCGCTACAGTCGTGCACTCTTTCCTGGACATTCTGACAATGCCAATTTTGAAATACCTGTTCCCGATTCACTGAGTGCTAAGGAAAATCTTGCCATTCACATTCCATCTAATAAACTCCGTAATTGTGAATCTTCAACTACGTTGACAATCTCAGCAAAGCTGCAGTATCGAAAAATCAACCAGTATCTGATGAATGCTGTCTTTGGCAATGTTTATGATGATCCTACCGCACACATAACTACGCTATCATCCGATCGTAAAGAGATTAAAGTCATTCCGAAACTTTCATCCCGATAACTCATTATGCCACGTAGAAAAAAGAAAATAATCATAACATCGCTATTTATGGCCAGCGCTGTTATCGTTGCAGCCTGGAGCCTTTGGAATGAAGAGGAAAAAAGCCGTTATGTTCCGGGCAGTATGGTCGAAGGATTAACGAATCGCCTTAATCGAGAGATACCGGAAAACTACAAACCTGTATCATTCAAAGACGTAACAAGTGCAGCAGGCATTGAATTCACACATTTCAATAGTGCTCGTACATCCCAGCTTCCGGAAGATATGGGATCGGGAGTGGCATGGTTTGATTATAATAATGACGGCTGGGATGATTTGTTGCTGCTGAATTTTTCTACGCCCCTCGGAGAACAGACGGGAACCGACTCAACAGTAAAAAGAAATAGCTCGTTATTTAAAAACAATCAAGACGGGACCTTCGAAGACGTCAGCCAGCAAGCCGGTTTGGACCTCAATGCCCGTGCCATGGGAATAGCTTCCGGGGATTACAATAATGACGGTTGGCAGGATCTTTTTATAACTGCCTTCGGCGAAAATATGCTGTTTCGGAACAATGGTGACGGTACTTTTTCCGATGTCTCTAAACTTACCGGAATCAGCGGTGAAAAGGGGTTCTGGGCAGGAGCTTCCTGGGCAGACTATGACCGCGATGGTGACCTCGACCTTTATGTAACCGGTTATGTAAAGTACATTGATTTCGGGCTTACCGATGAAGATCTGGCTGCAGAGGAACCGCCAAGCATTAATCCCTCCTCATTCCGTCCTGAAAGAAATCTCTTTTATCGAAATAACGGGAATGGAACCTTCACGGAAGTGGCAAAAGAAGCCGGAATAGTCAATGAATCCGGACGCAGTTTATCAGCTAGTTGGGTAGATATAAATAACGATTTCTGGCCTGATTTATATGTAGCCAATGATGTATCGGATAACATACTATACATTAACCGTCAGGATGGGACCTTTGAAGATTTCAGTCACAGCGCCCATGTAGCTGATTATCGGGGCGCCATGGGAATAGCAACGGGAGACTGGGATACCGATGGCGACATGGATCTATTCATAACGCACTGGATTGCCCAGGAAAACGCACTCTACACCAACCGATGGGTAGATACCTTGGCAAGCAGGGGTCAGGGGCGACTGCAATTTAAAGATGATTCCGCCATACATGGCCTGGGACAATCTTCCCTGGACTTTGTTAGCTGGGCAACTTCTTTTGCCGATTTCGACCTTGACAGCCGACCTGACCTGTTTGTGGTTAATGGCAGTACATTTCAATACCCGGATAACCCATCCAAACTTAAGCCGATGACAGACCAGATATACTGGAACAGTGGTAATAAAGCAGGTTATTTTGACGTATCAGCGGTCAGTGGCCCATATTTCAAAGAAGAACACGTAGGTCGAGGTGCCGCTTATTCTGATTATGACCACGACGGTGACATCGATCTGTTCATCCTAAACCATAATGGACCGGGAATATTACTGAATAATGAGCAAGACCTGGGCAATAACTGGCTCGCAGTCAGGCTCGAACAAACCGGTACCAGTCTCCTGCATGGCACACGAATTCGTGCGGTTTCAGACGGTATCTCCCAAATTCGACAACTTGCATCTCAAAGCTCCTATCTATCCCAGAACAGTATGGTCTCGCATTTTGGTCTGGGTAAGCATCAGATGGTTGATACCCTGGAGATCATTTTGCCAGACGGGCACCGTGAGATATTCACGAATATACAACCAAATCAAATATTTAAAGTAACACCGAATGCAAAAAATCTCTGATAAACTGACTACTTCACATGAATAGGACTTTCATTACTCTTTTTGCGCTTTTGGGATTGGCCTTTCTAGCAGTGACAATTTTAAAATTCGGGCCAAAAGAAGAGCTAGCCGGGGGAGTGACAACAGATACAGTAACACAGACGAACTCAGAAGAAGCAAAGTCCAAGGTTCTTGATTTTTGGAATTATTACAATAATGCCACCGATTTCCGTACCCGGTCACAATATCCGGAAGCCATCAAATATTATCGCTTAGCCTTGGAGATCGATTCCACTCATAAAAACTCCCTGTATTATCTTGGTAATATGTATTTGGCAAATAGTAATTTCAAACAGGCTGAGAAAACATGGAAGACTCTCACTGAATCTCATAACAATAGTGCCCGCGGCCATTTACAATTAGGAAATCTGTACAGCTGCAGACAGGAAAATAATTCCCTATACGACCTAGGTCAGGCTTCAACTCATTTTCAGGCAGCATTCCGTCTAAATAGCGAAGAGACTGGTCCGCTTTTACAACTTGCCAAGATTGATTTGATTCGCGGCGACATTGAGACCTCTGAACGCTTATTGAAAGATGTAACATCCAGCAACTTTAGAAGTATGGAAGCTTATTATTTGTTAGGCTATCTGGCATGGAAGAGGGGTAATCTCAAACAAGCACAACAGCAGTTTGGACAGGCCGTTTCGATACATTCACAAAGTGAAAGTGCACCCTCCAATATTGGTGAAGGAGAAACCAAATCGGGTAATTCGCCTATGATTTCCGATTCCTTTCGTTGTGGCCTTCTTTCAGAATTCATTACCGAACAGATGCTGAACAAACCCGCGGATCAGTTTGAAGTTGAAGCTGTCTACCAACCACTTAATTCTGAGCTGTTAACGTATTGATACTAACCCACTAACCACCTTTTCTATATATGGCATATAACTGATACGTAGAACCACGGAAAAAATCCAACCAACTATTTCTACCCCACTCCCATGAGCAACACAGCCAGTTCCGTCATAACCGGTACAGGATCCTATATACCCCGGCGAAAAATTACTAATAACCATTTTCTTTGTAATAATTTTCTCAATCCGAAAGGCGAACCTTTTGATAAAGAAAACAAAGAGATCATTGAAAAATTTACTTGCATCACGGGAATCAAAGAGCGCCGTTATGCTTCCGACAATATGTTGGCATCAGATATGGGTGCCATAGCGGGTAAACATGCATTGGAATCGGCCCAATTTGAACCGGAGAACCTTGATTTTATAATTGTAGCCCACAACTTTGGAGACATACGTAGTGATAACAGAAAAGTAAATATAGTGCCCAGCTTGGCGTCCCGGATTAAGCATCAGCTGGGAATTCAGAATCCAAACTGCGTCGCCTATGATTTGCCCTTTGGTTGTCCGGGCTGGCTGCAGGGCGTAATACAATCCGACTGTTATATTCGTAGCGGGGATGCACAATCAAGCCTGGTTATAGGTACAGAAACCCTTTCGCGCGTATGCGATCCCCACGATCGTGACAGCATGATATACGCTGACGGTGCCGGAGCGGTTTTACTTGAATCAAGATCATATGAAACCAGGAAAGGGGTTCGAAGTTATGCAAGCAGAACAGATTCAAACGAAGCCTACTATTTGAGGATGGAAACTTCATACAATCCGGAATGTGACGACACACTGTATCTTAAAATGGATGGCCGAAAACTCTATCAGTATGCCCTAACGAACGTACCCGTGGCAATAAAAACGTGCCTGGATAAAGCCGGAATTGACATAGATGGTGTAAGCAAACTACTCATCCACCAAGCAAATGCCAAAATGGATGAAGCCATTTTAGAGCGCCTATTTCAGTTATACGACAAAAGTGAAATTCCTGCAGAATTTATGCCCATGACAATCTCCCGGCTAGGTAACTCTTCCGTTGCCACGGTACCTACCCTGTTAGATTTGGTTCGACGGCGACAAATGAATGGTCACCAAATTGATAGCGGTGACGTTCTCGTACTAGCTTCTGTTGGTGCAGGTATGAATATTAATGCCGTAACCTATGAATTGCCTTAATCTTCTGGTTACAATAATTCGTATGGTCTAGATTTAAAAAGCGGAATACTTTTACCCGGTACTTCAATTACCGCTCCCGATTCAATAGACTGCAGGTGCCTTCAGGAAGGCTTAACCGTTGCCCTTCGAAGTCAACAATATCAACCGGTGATGATTAAGAACTGGTATCTCAAGACACAATTGCCCGGGCCCGTCAACACCCGGGAGGTAACTTGTTAATTTATTGCTTATTCACATAAGCCGAATACATCCACACGAGTTTTTCCTGTTCTCGGATATAATCGCTCATCAAAGCATTGGTTCCTTCATCTTGGGCTTCATCAGAAAGTTCCAGAATATCACGCTGAATGGTGATAAGGGATTTGAAAGCATCAAGAATTTCCCCGACAGCTGTAATGCCGTCTGAAACATGTTTGCTCTCTTTAATCTTTGATTCTTTGATATAATCTGAATACCGATGATCCGGAGAGTACCCGAGCGTTAGAATGCGCTCTGCCACTTCATCAATCTTTACCTGCAGATCATTATATAGCTCTTCAAATTTCACATGAAGCTCAAAAAAATTGACTCCTTTTATATTCCAGTGATACCCACGCGTATTCTGGTAAAACACAGAGTAGTTGGCAAGGAGGGTATTGAGCTTTTTCCCCAGCTTTTTTGCCTTCTCTTTGTCTAAACCAATGTTATTTTTCTTTTCCATAAACGCTATGCTCCAATGTGTTAAGATAAATGTTATTTCATGCTTGCAACCGTCACTTTTGGATCAAAGTGAATTTTTGTTTTAATGGATCGGGTAATAAGGCAGGCTCCCTCGGCTTTTTCAAGTATTCGCATTGCCTTATCTTGAAACTTCTCTTCAGCAATGACCAGCTCCGGGGCGAGGGTAATTTCCGTAACCATAAATTTACCGTCTACTTTTTCGATCTTACCTTCGGCTTTAACATCCAGATCTTCAAAATCCAGTTTAGAGTATTGTGCTATGGCCACAAAAGTAGTCATGAAGCAGCTGCTTACCGAGGAGACAAAGAGGTGCTCGGGCGACCAGATGCCTTCAACCCCTCCATCAAATTGGGGTGGTGTCGCTACTTCAATACGATCATCCAGCTCCGGGGAGCTCATGGTTCCGATTCTACCTTCGTTCCAGGTAAGATCTACCCGGTATAGGTGGTCTTTTTCCTTGGCACTCATAATTCACTCAGTTTTTGGTTAATAATTGATTTAAGTTGCGGAAGCTGAACCACACCTGACTGCTGCCATAGTATTCTGCCGTTCTTGAATAATATCAGGGTCGGTACACCGCGAACCTGGTACTTTATGGCTGCATCAGCATTTTTTTCCGCATCTACTTTGATAATGTTGATCTTGCTACCCATCTCCTTTTTTAAATCTTTTAGAATGGGTGTCATCATCTTGCAAGGGCCGCACCAGTCGGTATAGAAATCCACCAACACCGGTGTATCGGCATTGATAACTTCGGAAAAACTGGACGGAGCTTTACTTTTATCAGTCTTGTTCATATCAGTTTTCTTCTATTGTTGAATATTCAATATTCTTTAACTTCCTATCGTCTTTATTCTGAATCTCTTCCGTTTCCATATTTGCTATACATGAGCCATATACCAGACAACCTTTTCCGGTTATAGACTGGTAGAGCAAAAAGAGTCCAAGCAGTGCAGGTACGGCATCCAGGAAATAGATCGCCTGCCCGCTAAAAAACAAACCGGCCAGAAGGACTATCCATCGACTAAAGTGCCAGTTTCTAAAATTATTCAGGGACATGATAAATTTGGTAACGTTCTTTTTGTGTTTCTTAATTATGAATATGTCCGTTTTTATTAAATACTATGACCATTATCAAAACTCGAATCATGGACCATTAATTTCTATCTGTCATGATTAAAGATAACATTTAAAGAGTAAAATGTCTTAAATAATTCGATACCTATTTCAGTAGAAAATTCATTCCAATCCTGTAATTAACCTGAATTTAGGAGGTCATTTGAAACACCGTGGTTTTGGGACGAATAGTTTGCCTCCCCTCTATTACCTCTTCGAGTAGCAGTCTTTGTGAAGTCTCAGACTCAAACACCTGTTTGATGTTCTTAATCTCCCCGGCCGGAATCTTTTGGTCATGAAGTTTGGAAAGCAGGCCATCCGTTTTGAATGCCTGCAGGGCTTCGTTTAAAATACCGAAAAGCTCTTCCCTGTGTTTAACTCGCTTCTGATTACTGCTAAACCTGGAGTCTTCTACCAGTTCATCACAGTTTAACACCATGCATAATTTCCTGAACTGCCGATCATTGCCGATAGCCAGTGTGATTTTCCGGTTATTTTGCATTTCAAATACTTCTCCATAAGGGGCAATGTGAGGATGCAGGGAACCGATCTGCTGTGGCACATTCCCGTTCATCAGCCAGTCCGTGGCTTGGTTGATCAGAGACGAAACGGCACTTTCATAGAGACTCACCTCAACCAGGCAAGCACTATCTTCACTGTCCTTTTGGGCCAGCATAGCACATAATATGCCCTCTTTAAGCTGATGGGCAGCCAGCAGATCAATCAGGGCAAGCGGCATCTTGGTTGGTGGTGACCAGGGCTGACCATTGATGGACATAAAACCTGCTTCTGCTTGAAGTATGAGATCATAGGCTACCCTGTCGCTTTCACTGCCAAAGCCGGTAATTTTTCCGTAAATAATTGAAGGATTAATCTTTTTTACTTCCTTATATGACAATCCGAATTTTATATCATCTCCCTTTTTGAAATTTGAAATAATAATATCCGCATCCCCGGCCAGTTCCAGTATCGTTTGATGTTCCTCAGTGTCATTAAAATCCAAGAAGACACACTCCTTGTTCCAGTTTACAGATGCATAGTAAGCTGAAGGACCGTTTTCGATTTCATTGGGCGAACGCCACTGACGGGTAACATCTCCGCCGTTTTTGTTCTCCACTTTAAGAACCTCGGCACCCATTTCAGAAAAGAAGTTACCGACCGCAGGTCCTGCGAGAACGCTGGCCAGCTCAAGCACCTTGGTACCTTTGAACAGATTATTATGACTCATTTGAAGTATAAAATTATTGTGGTGAGTAAATTTTAATCAGATGTAAGCTGTGGCTTTTGCTGCTAAAAAACATCCGATTCAAGGTTTTTCTCTATCCATGACTCCCTGACTGGATAATTAATTATGAAACATATCGAAAGCCGACTTAAAAGGAGTTTATGAGTACCTTCCGGACGATAGAACTACTTTGGTGATTTAATGCAAAAGATCGCATTAATGATTCACAAGAAGGTGTTCATTATGTTCTTACACTCTGTGCATATTTGTATAAATATCCATTCATTATACCTGGTTATGTTGACAATTTAACGAAGTAATAAACAGCCGCCATAGAGGGAAGTATGGCAATCCCTGTCACCGTATAAAACTGCCATGTAGCAGACCAGGCCTGGGGCCACAAAGGTGTCAACCAGATCAGGCTGATTAGAACCAATATGATGCCTACCGAAACAGCCAACAGTCCGGTACGGGCCTGCTCTTCGGATAACAGCACGGTAAACAATGTCAGTGAAAAAGCGCCAAGCAGCAATAAGTGCATGTAGAATATGCGCAAGCTGTGAGCTGACATCCAGAATTCAGATGGTAATACCGAAGCCAGCAGTTGAGCAATAGCCTTCAAGACAAACAGACCAAGTATCAGTTTCCAGAATCGGTGCAACCCGAAATCTATTTGCCTAACGATCACAAACAGGTTGAGAGCTAAGCCAATCACGGCCAGTAATCCTCCCAACCTTGCAGCCATCAGTAACTGGCCGGTAAGCAGGGTCTCCGAGATACCATAGGGAAAGGTGAGCGGAGCACCGAATAAGATTAGACCTGCCAGTAAACCTGGAGCCACAGTCACATTTTTAAGCTTCACCCTGAAATGATCATATACTATTCCCAGCAGTACCGTAACTACCCACCCTTCCGTAAATGTAGCCAGAAAGAAATGTGTCAGTGCCTTTCCGTAGAGCGGATTATCCAGTCCCAAAAACTGAACTACGGCTACTCCCCATGCTCCCAGGGAACTGATAAAAAGCATCAACAGGGATGCATCATAAAAAGTCATGGCCAGATCAGTCTCTATAAACTTCCGTTCCTTCCAGTAACCGGCCATAAATCCATACCAGCAGAGCATCACCAGTCCCGAAAGCATAACCGAAACCGGCAGCTCCATCCCGGCCAAAGGTACGGGTCTATAGCCGTAGAGCAGGAAGAAGGGGTATGAGGCAAATCCCAGGAAAAGTGACGCTATAGCCATGCGAGTCATAAGAATATTGGAACCCGTATCCTGTATCTCCCGATTTACTTTTTTGATGATAAGGTACATCGGCAGAGGTACGGCCCAGCAGAAAAACATCAGGTGGGAGTGAGCATGACGGATATGCTCCAGACTCAGACCCCACAAGTCTACACCTATCAAGCCGAGCCGGTATAAAAACCCGGTAAGACCGGCCAGTATGAAAGCTGTCAGAGGCAATTGCCAGAGCCAATCCAGCGACCGTCTCGGATTATTCACAACAGACGTTCATTCTATTCAAATTCTTAAGTGCTACATTTTCGATTCACTTTATCAATGCGGCGTACTATGAATCGCCACATTAAAAATGCCCGATGCGGAAGTACAGTGCAACCTCCGATCGGGCATCTTCCTTCGCGTCAACTTACCTGTTGCCTGTAGTTTTTACACGGTATTTAGTTCCTTTTCCATTTCCAGCGCTTTTGGAAACAGAATATTATTTTCAAGATGAACATGCTTATGCAAGTCATCTCTAAAGGCCTCAAGGTTCTGGAAGTATACCTGGAAGGTTGTACAGGCATCTTCGGGTGGGGTGAAACTTTCACTCATTTTTTCGAGTCTTGCCATGAGATTTCCTGCTTCGTCATGCTCATCTTCCATCATGGAAATTGCCTGAGCTGCCGTTCCATTATTAGGTCGACCAACCTTTATGTCCTTACCATTCTCAGATCCGGATTTAAGAGCATTTTCCATTTTCTTTATATATGGAAAAAGAATTTTCTCCTCGGCCTCTAAATGGGACAGCATCTCGTCTTTTAAAATTAAAAAAGTTCCGAGCATTTCATTTACTATTGGATACGTTTTCCCATGTACTTTGGCCACCTTGTTGGCATAAGATCGTATCTCAGGAAGCTTCGTTCGCACGAAATGATGATGGTTGTTGATGATATAATCAACCAGGAATGAGGGGGACCAGTCTTTATAATTGTGTTCTTCTTTTCCCTTTTGAGACAAACTATTTATCTCTTCAAGGAGTCGATCCACATCCAGCCCTTTCCGTTCGCAGGCATCACTCAGTTTTTTCTTGCCTCCGCAGCAAAAATCGAGACCGTATTTTTTAAATACGCCTGCTGTCCTGTAATCATCGGTTACAATTTCTCCAACCGTCAGTTCTTCTAATGCACTCATATAATTTATTTATACCTTTTTATCTAATTTATGATTCTAATTGTAGGGGCGTTATATATAACGCCCCTACAATTTTTTATTTATTCGATTCTAAATTTATGCGACTACTCGTTCCGGCTCCTCATATTTGGAAGCGGTCAATTTTGCCTGGGCAGCTGCCAATCGTGCAACCGGCACCCGGTATGGTGAACAGGATACGTAGTTCAAGCCAAGATTGTAGCAGAAACGTACACTGGAGGGGTCACCGCCGTGCTCACCGCAAATACCCACCTTCAGATCCTTTCTGGCCTTACGTCCTTTCTCGGTGGCCATTTTAACCAGCGAGCCCACCCCTTCTTCGTCAAGTATCTGGAAGGGGTCATCTTTGAGGATGCCCTCTTGCATGTATATTTCCAGGAACTTGCCTGCATCGTCACGGCTGTAGCCGTAAGTCATTTGGGTAAGGTCATTCGTACCGAATGAGAAGAATTCAGCCTCCTCAGCGATCTTGTCGGCTACTATAGCCGCGCGGGGTATCTCAATCATGGTACCCACTTTGTATTCAACCGATTCACCGGCCTCTTTAAATACTTCCGCAGCTACGTGATCTACAACTTCATGCTGGTGAATAAACTCTTCGGATGTACCGACCAAAGGAATCATGATTTCCGGCAGTACGGTTTTTCCTTGCTTCTTCAGGTGAACCGCTGCTTCAAGAATAGCGCGGGACTGCATTTCCGTAATTTCCGGATAAGTAATACCCAGACGGCAACCGCGATGACCCAGCATGGGGTTGAACTCTTTAAGCAATCTGATTTTGCGCTTGAGATCTCTTAGGGGAATTTTAAGCTCTTTGGCCAGGGACTCAATCTCCTCTTCCTCATCAGGGAGAAACTCATGAAGTGGCGGATCGAGCAGGCGAACCGTAACCGGCAGTCCTTCCATCGCATCGAAAATATCGATGAAGTCCTGTTTCTGATAAGGCAGCAGGCTCACAAGGGCTTCACGACGCTCGCTTTCGGTTTCCGAAATAATCATTTTACGCATCGCCTTGATACGTTCTTCGCCGAAGAACATATGCTCGGTACGGGCAAGACCTATACCCTGGGCACCGAATTCACGGGCTCGTTTGGCATCTTCAGGTGCATCCGCATTGGTACGGACGGCCATATCGCGGATTTCATCCACCCAGTTCATAAAGGTGTGATAGTTTTCGCCGAATGAGGGCTCTTCTACCGGCTTTTTGCCTTTGATGACAATACCGCGGGCACCGTCAATGGAGATCCAGTCGCCGGCCTTTACGGTAACTTCACCGTTGGTAAAGGATTGTGATTCGTAATTTATGACGATGTCGTCACAACCTGCGACACAGGGTTTGCCCCAGCCTCGTGCTACAACAGCAGCGTGACTGGTCATGCCACCCCTAGAGGTAAGAATACCTTCGGCAGCTGACATTCCGCCTACGTCTTCCGGACTTGTCTCTATACGAACCAATATCACCGCTTCGCCTTTCCCATGCTCTTCTTCGGCTTTATCTGAATTGAATACAACCTTACCGACCGCGGCGCCGGGAGAGGCAGGGAGCCCTTTACCGATAATTTCATCTTCAGAAATATCTGACTGGTTCAGCTGAGGGTGCAGAAGTTGATCCAGGTGACCGGGTTCAACAAGTTTCTGAACCGCTCCTTTTTGAGATATAAGGCCTTCATCCACCATATCAACTGCAATCTTCACAGCAGCCACACCGGTTCGTTTCCCATTTCGGGTTTGCAGTATAAACAGCTCACCTTGCTGAATGGTAAACTCAATATCTTGCATATCCTGGTAGTGCTGCTCCAGCTTTTCGGTCATTTCTACCAGCTCCTCGTAGCTTTTCGGCATATCATCTTTAAGCTCATCGATATTTCGAGGTGTACGAATACCGGCAACCACATCTTCACCCTGTGCATTGACCAGGAACTCACCATACAGTTCATTGGTACCGTCAGCCGGATTGCGGGTGAAGCAGACACCGGTAGCACAATCTTCTCCCATGTTACCGTAAACCATGGCCTGCACGTTTACTGCCGTTCCCAGAAGTCCGGTAATGCGATTGATCTTGCGATAGGTTTTGGCACGTTTACTGCTCCATGAACCGAAGACAGCGTTGATAGCATGATGCAACTGTTCGTTCGGATCCTGCGGAAACATATATCCCGTACTCTTTCGATATACAGCCTTGTAGCGATCCACAAGTTCTTTCAACTCTTTTACACCCAACTCCGTATCGAGCTCAACACCCTCTTCATCTTTAAGTTTCTGCAATACTTCTTCAAACTCTTCGTGGTCAATGCCCATCACAACATTACCGAACATATCGATAAAGCGGCGATAGCAGTCAAAAGCAAAGCGGGTATTGTCAGTTTTATTTGCCAAACCCTGTACCGAACGGTCGTTCAAGCCCAGGTTTAACACAGTGTCCATCATACCGGGCATTGACTTTGCGGCACCGGACCGAACAGATACCAGCAGAGGATCTTCGCTATCCCCGAACTTCAAACCCATAAGTTTTTCAAGCTTCGCAACACCTTCCTGTAGCTGCGCTTCCACGCCTTCGGGCCAAGCTTCATCGTTTTCGTTATAAAATTTGCAAACCTCGGCCGATAGGGTAAATCCCGGAGGGATAGGTAAACCTATAGAGCTCATTTCAGCAAGGTTGGCTCCCTTTCCGCCCAGTAAATCCTTCATTGATTTATCGCCTTCGGCACTACCGCCGCCAAATGTGTATACATATTTTTTTGAATCCATAATGTTATCCTCTATACGGTTTTTGAAAATGAGCTGTCTTTTTTCGCTGCCTGTAAATACCGGTCGAAACACATTGCAATATTTCGCAGAAAAAGTCGCCCCTGTTCGGTAATCCTGATTTCATTTTTAGTTATTTGTACAAATCCATCATTCTGTAACGAAGCCAGTCTTTGCAGGCTATCACTAAAATACTCTTCAAAAACTATGCCCCATTTTTCCTCCATTTCATTAAATGAGAGGCCCATCCTGCACATAATTCGCATAATTGCATCTTTCCTGATCTTGTCGTCCTTGCAAAGCTGCAATGTTTTAGCCACCGGCAAGGTTTGGGTATTCAATGCCTCATAGTAATCGTCGAGCTGCTTGTTATTCTGCCAATAGTAGTCGCCTACGTTTGATATGCCAGACATTCCGAAAGCGTACAGGTCGGCCCCGGAATGAGTACTATATCCCTGGAAATTGCGCTGTAAGGATCCGTCGTCCATAGCTTTGGCCAGCTCTTCATCCTCACGTGAAAAATGATCCATACCGATAAAACGATAGCCGTTTTCGGTGAAGTAGGATATTCCCAACCGCAGCATGGCGAGTTTTTCATCCGTGCCGGGCATCTCATCTTCATTGAGAAGTTTCTGGGCAGGCATAAGCCTTGGTATATGCGCATAGCTGTACACGGCCAGGCGGTCAGGTTTCAGTTTCAGTACATCATCCATGGTTTGCCTGAACATATCTAGAGTCTGACGTGGTAGTCCATAGATCAGATCACAGTTCATGGAGTCTATTCCCGACTGTCGGAGCCATTCCGCCACTTGTAGCGTCTGCTCAAAAGGCTGAATCCGGTGAATGGCTTTCTGCACCTCCTCATTGGTATCCTGAACGCCCAGCGAGGCGCGATTGCAACCGATATCCCGAAGCGCCTTAATATGTTCTTTGCTGCAGCGGCGGGGATCAATTTCAACACCGAACTCCGTGGATTCGGTAAGGATAAATCGACTTTGAATGGCTTCACCCAGACGCAGCAGCTGTTCCGGCTTCAGAAAAGTGGGGGTCCCCCCTCCGAAATGAATTTGAATTACTTTTGAATCCGAATGTAACAGACTGGAAATGATGTCCATCTCCCTTTCCAGGTAATCGAGATAGAGGTCACCGCGATCCCTATCCCTGGTGATTACTTTTGTACACCCGCAGTACCAGCATAGCGAAAAGCAAAACGGGATATGGAAGTAGAGGGAAATCTCGCGCGCAGTACGATTGTGCTTCTCCAGGTAGCTTAAAAGTTTTCGGCGTCCGCTTTCCGTCGTTTCCTTGAATTGCACTGCTGTAGGATACGAGGTATATCGCGGACCCTGAACATTGTATTTCTTGATAAGATCCAGACTAACTTCTTCCATAATCATCATGTATTATAGAACACAGATTTTACGGGCAAAGCTGATCGCTGCAGATTATTTACAATAATAATATATCCGCAGCAATCAGTCACCTCCGTTTTATCTGTATTCCATTTAAAAATCTTTCTTATTAAACAGTCGCAATCCCAGCCAGGTCGGTGATATCACCCAAAGCATCAAAAAGCCTATGGATACTAAAAGTCCCAGGTAACTGCCAAAAAACCGGCTGAATACCGCTCCCGTATATCCCATCAAAGCAGAGATATCAAAGTTAAGCAGCACACCTATTCTGGCCAGGTCTATGGGATTGATGATCGACATCCCGATCATTGCTTTCTCAAGCGGGTAATCGCTAAAGGTGCTTACCACCAGCAGGATCAATCCGTCGTATAGAACCGCCAGGAAGAGCCAGCTCAGCAATGCGTATCCAAAACCCTTGACCCTTTCGTGGAAGTACTTCAATCCGAAAAGGTACCCTATGGCCACAAAGATCAACGAAAGTGCAATACCAAGACCAAATACCGTGCCAATAGTTGCCCAGCCGGCTTCTATCCACGCGCCCGAATAGAATAGCGGTAACCCCGCGCCGACCACAAAGGCCAGGCAGAGCGGTATGGCCAACCCACCGTACAATCCTGCAAATAAACTCTTTCTATCCAAAGGTTGGGCCAGTAACAGTTCTACAAACTCACGGGACTGGTACAGGTAAATCACTCCGTAAATCAGGCTCACCAGCGGAACAAATAATAGCATGATGTTGGAGAGACTCATCAGGGCTTTCGGCCCTCCTCCGCCGAAGCGAATCAATGCATCAGTCAATACAAGGTAGATCAGTGCATAGCCGATCAGCCATTTATCACGGAATAAATCTTTCCATTGGTATGAAATTATAGTCAGTGCTTTCATGCTGCTGTATCCTCAAGTATTTTTGCGACAGCTCCTTCCAGACGCTGCTCTTCATTATCGCTAATAAATTCACTTTGCTTTCCGTGGTAACGCACCCTGCCTTCTACCAATAGTACCAGGTAATCAGCCAGCTCTTCAATTTCACTCATGATGTGCGTTGTCAACAGGATAGTCTTGCCTCGATCTTTTTCCCGTTTTATCCATTGCTTGAACCGGAAGCTTGATTTGGGGTCCAAACCCGCGGTTGGTTCATCCAGTATCAGAATAGAGGGATCAAACATCAGGGCAATCAAACCGCCCACTTTCTGCTTGGTGCCGCCGGATAATGTTCTCAGGGCCTTGTTCATCTCCTTCTCCAGCTCGAAAAGTTCAATAAGCTCTTTTTCAAATACCGGCTCTTCCCCACGAATTTTGATGATGAAATCAATCAATTCACGAACCTTCATATTTTCGGGATATTGAGCCATCTGAGGCATGTAACCGATATCTTTGCGGTATGCATAGGTGCCGTTGAGCCGGATATCATTAATCTCAATAGATCCTTCATCCGGTTTAACCAATCCCAGCAGGTGTTTGATCAGTGTGGTTTTGCCTGACCCGTTAGGACCTACAATACCGGTAGCCTGACCCTCAGGAATCTTAAGCGTCAAATCATTGAGCACCTGCAGGCTGCCAAAACTTTTGTTCAATCCTTGAATATGTATCATTGTATTCTTGCCATTTGCGGCTTTTTATCTACCAGCTCTTCCGGAGTCAATACCGGCATAAGACGTTCTGCTGCATCCAGTATGCCAATCAGCATGCTGCGCATCAAAACCAGCACTTCGGGCTGCTTTTCAATGATAATTGAGAAAAGCCGTACCGGACGATAGGGTACGTCGCCTACACCGTCCCTGTCGAGGTCGTAGCCCTCGTAATGACTCCAGTAGTTCCGGTTAAAGATGTTAAAGTTCTGACGGCTGTTGGTAGCCACATCAAAACTGTTTTCAACAAAGTTATTTCTCACAAATTGGTTGTCCATTGAGTTAGCCATGACCTTTACAGCCCACCCGTTATTGACAAACTCATTTTGTTTAATGCGATTGCGGCTGGACGCTTCCATGTAAAGAGCGACGGAATTATTTTCAAAGCGATTGTTATAGACCTCACTCTCTCTGATCTCTTTCATCAACAG
This sequence comes from Halalkalibaculum roseum, assembly GCF_011059145.1. Lineage (NCBI taxonomy): Bacteria > Pseudomonadati > Balneolota > Balneolia > Balneolales > Balneolaceae > Halalkalibaculum > Halalkalibaculum roseum. The sequence continues at coordinate 224,894 of NZ_JAALLT010000004.1, forward strand.
CCCGTATGCCGCCGACCCCCAGTTGTCTTCAAAATTATTTTCCGTCATGGTTACCTGGTCGGTATACATTACGGCCACCCCCGCACCGTTGTTCCTATATGTGTTTCTGGTAAATACACAGCGATCAGAAAACATAAAATGCTGACCGTAACGCAAGTTTTCCTCACTGAGATTGTCCCTGATGGTGACATCTTCAACAAATTCAAAATAAATCCCGTCTCTGTGGCCCCTCACGGTATTTTTTTCGATGGTGATATTCTTGCTATACCAGAGGTGAATGCCATTACCCGACTGGGTCTCCCGTTTCGAAGAAGCGGTCAGGATATTGTTTCTGATGATGGTATCTGATGTGTTCGATAGATAGATACCAAAGAAATTATCTGTCAGCGTCACGTTTTCTATCAGTCCCCCCTTAACCTTTTCATACAGAATGCCGGCGTTATCTTCCATGAAACTGATGCCGGCATTTCTCACTTCAATGTTTTTTAAGGTCACATTATCGGAACGCACAATCAGCACATACCCCTCACCTTCAGCATCAATAATGGCCCTGCCGCTACCCTCAATGGTCAGCGGCTTGTTGATGGTGATATTGCGTTCGGTATAAATACCCTCAGTAAGTATGATCGTGCTATTGGAATCCGCTACTGCTACCGCTTCGGTTAGACTGGAAATATCTCCATTCGGGGATACCGTGATATCTTGTGCAGAAGAAAGCTGCGCTATTGCCATTATTCCGCACAGGAATAGTATCTGTTTTATATTCGCCCACATAATGTTCAATCCTTAATATTCAACCGTTATCGGCTGTTATTTAACGATGCTCTGCCATGCAACCGGTTCACCCGGATACTCCGACAGATGTTCGTTCATTGCATCTTCGTTTTCAAAAGCCAGCAGGGACTCTCCCATCGGACTTTTTACTACTTCACTTTTTACTATGTTTGCTTTGCCCACTTCAATCCACGAACCGGGATTGTTAAAATCACTGACCCACATCTTGGCGGTTTTCAGTTCTGATTTATGCTCTTCGGTGTAATCGGCCAGGCACTCAATAGCGTCGAATTTTATTGACTTTCCGGTATCGGTTACTATTTGGGAAGCAAATCGGTTATTGGTAATCATCATCTTGCAATGCGCACATTCATCACTTCCATAATGAACCTCATCCGGCTTCTGACTGCATGCTGTCAATAAAGCCAGCATTCCGACAATTGCACTGATCGATATGCTTTTAAGTTTTCTCATCTATTCTAAGGTAGCGATCTATGAATTTTTTTCGTCTTTTCCTTCGACTCTTTCCCGCCACCATACCAGTCCGGCCAGGACCATGGATGCCAATGCAAAAAAGAAACCTGTATGAGGCAGAGAAACGGCATTAAAGTTGAGCAGGGCTTTACTTCCAATCAGTGGTGGCTGATAGGTCATACCGGGCACTTTGATGGCTGCATTTGGATTCAAGTTATGGCCATAATCATACTCCCAAAGATAAAAATCGACTAACCCTGCTACTGCCAGAAGCATAAAGAGTATCAGCCATGTCATTACCCACTTTTTGTTGCCCCAAATGGCCACAACCAATCCCGTCACAATCAGGAAGGCAATGATAGGCGGCATATACTTAAGTTCAGCAATAGAATCTGGCTCAATTTTCTTCATGCCTATGTAGTGATTTAAACCGTTGATATTTTGCAGATCCTGAGGTTGCTTTCCTTCAATGGTATGAATATGAATATTCAGGCCTATTCCTTCCGGGTACTGCGGGGCTTCCAGCGAGATGCTCCAAATAGGTAAGAAATAGAGCGCTATTAGCAATAAAGCCGCAATCGCCATCGTGATTCTGTGCTTTGTCTTCATTTTGACCTCATTCTACAATTCAATTTACTTTTATAAAGAGGAGGGGAACTTTCACATCCCCCTCCACAAGGATTGAGGTCAAATTATTGACCTGTTCCGTAGGCGATTTCTACGTCTGAACCTTCAGGGGAAACTCTGATATATCCCTGCATCTCCTGGTGCAAGGCCGAACAGAAGTCGGTGCAATAGAATGGTATCACACCAACTTTTTTAGGCTCCCATACAATGGTGCGGGTTTCTCCCGGCATGATGAGGAGTTCGGAATTATTCATCCCTTTCACAGCAAAACCGTGTGGGATATCCCAATCCTGTTCCAGATTGGTGATGTGGAAGTACACCTTATCTCCAACCTTTACACCCTCAATATTGTCGGGTGCAAAGTGGGTACGGATGGTGCTCATATAAATATGAACCTCGTTTCCATCCCGCTCTACCCTTGTTTCATCTTCGCCTTTCACGGCATCCGGGTGATTATTTTCTTCCAATTTATAGAACTGGGTCTGATTAGGTCTCACCAGGTCGGCCGGTATTGCCTGAGCATAGTGCGGCTCACCCTCAGTGGGGAAGTCCAGCAACAACTTCATCTTTTCACCTGAAATATCAATCAGCTGAGCTGAATGGAACAGTTCCGGACCGGTTGGCAGATAGCGATCTTTGGTTATCTTATTCAAGGCTACCAAGTATTTGCCCCATGGCTTCTGGCTATCACCGCCCGGAATCATCAGGTGTCCCGGTGAATAATAGGTCTGGATTCTGTCAAGCACCTGGGTTGTCTCCAGATCCCATTTTACAATCTCCGAGGAGATAAATGCTGTAGTGTACGCATTGCCACGGTCATCAAACTCGGTGTGCAACGGACCCAAACCCGGGTTTTCAACTTCACCATGGAGAATAGCGTCGTAATTTAGCACGGGTATGCCGTCTATCTCACCTTCAAATTCCTCGTTCTCAATAGCCTGAATCATTTTTTCGAATGAGTGTACCGGAATCACCGTAGAAAGCTTACCTCCCGCTACGATATACTGTCCTGAAGGATCGACATCCACACCGTGTGGTGATTTGGGGGTTGGAAGGAAATAGATCAACCCTTCCAGCTCACGAGGATCAAGTACACGAACTTCTTCAATCAATTCGCTCTTGGCTGTATGAGTGTCATGATCTACATAGTTGCGATAGTGCTCTCCTTCTACCATACGTCCTTCACCCGCAGCTGCATATTCAGCGGCTTTTCGCCAGTTAACAGCAGCAATGAAGTCCTTGTCATTTTTAGATGCATTAACTTCCAATAGTGTATGAGCCTGTTCACTGTTGTAGCTTGTAAAGAACGACCATCCGTCTGACGGACCTTTGCCGGCATGTGACAGGTCATAGTCAAATCCCGGTACCAGGATCTGGAAATCAATACCCATCTTTCCATCATCACCGACTTTGATAAAGGATAGAGTTCCTTTGAAATGCTCAGAGTATTCACTGATGGGCACATCTTCATTGTTAAGGTTTTCATCATCCATTGGAATGCTGAAACGAGTAGCTGCAGAAACGTATTCGGTATTCGGTGTTACGAAGGAAGAAGCATGGTTCCCGGCAGAATTCGGGATCTCAATAATCTCATCCGTGGTAAAGGTGCTCAGATTGATGCGCGCCACTCGCGGGGTATTATTCTCGTTGATAAATATCCAGCGTCCGTCTGGCACTCCATCGGTCTGGGAAAGTTCGGGATGGTGGGAATCGCCCCATGGTACGAATCCATGAGTGGTATTCAGCATCGGCTTGGACTCTTCTGAGTAGCCGTAAGCATTGGTTGCTTCCTGCGAAAATACAGGAATTGTATACAGGTGTCTGCCGGAGGGAATGCCATAAACACTAAGCTGACCGCTGTATCCACCCGACATGAATCCGTAAAATTCATCGTACTCGCCCGGTGCTACATATACCTTCTGTGCTGCATCGGCGTTGGCACCAAGTTGTTGTTGGGATGGACAGCCGTACATCAGCATGCTGAGAATGACTATCACCGGTAAACCCCATAGAAGTGATTTGAAGTTTGCTAGTTTCATAATTTACCTTTTGTTAAAGTTAGCTTAGTTATTCTGTTCGTTTTGTTTGTCGGATTGTACAGAAGCCAGGTACTCTACAATGGCCCGGGCTTCCTCCTTGCTCACATTCTGAAATGTCATCTGATTCATATATTGCTGAAGCATCTTTCTTGCCTCAGGGTGCTTCTTAGTCATCTCTACAGGGTTCAGTATCATATTCATGACATAGGTTGGTGTCCTTTTCTCAAGAACATCACCAAGCGGGGGACCTACATAGCCTTGATCCATTTTGTGGCAGGCTGAGCATTTGGTTCGAAAAATCTCCTTGCCCGTCTCTACCATTTCACTGTTGATTTCTCCGACCTCAACGACTTCATTTACCGGTCCCACGCCATGCTGCTGTTCAAACTCAGTAAGCCCGGATGACTCCTGAGCAGATGCGTTTTGCTGTTCGCCTCCATTTCCTGAGCCGCCGCAGCCCGCCAGCAGAAGCATGCCTGAAATGATTATTCCTGTTATATGTGCAACTATATTTTTCATTCTATTAAATATTTAAGAGTATTTTATCTTATTATTAGTTGTTTCAGTTTCATTAATCTCTTAGTACTCAACCAATTCGTAGCAAATTATAACCTATTGTTAGTTTTACCAGACCTTATGTAATTGACGAAAGCCATCTTAGTGCCTATTCCCATTCAAAACTTCCGTCGGCCGTAATCCTCAGATTCTGTTTCTTTCCCTTTTTTGCCAATTCCACCAGGTCGGTTTCCTCCAGCATCTTCCTAATACCGTCTCTGGCGTCGGCCCATTTGTCGTGCAAAGGGCAAGGCTTTTCAGTACCACAACCCGGCAATCCCAAGGCACATTCAGTAAAGACTTCTACACCATCGATCGCTGCGATTATCTCAAACAGGTTGACCTGTGAACCTGACTTAGTCAATCGCACTCCCCCATTGGGTCCTTTATATGATTCCATCAATCCGGCGGCAGAAAGTTGCTGCAAGATTTTAGTGAGGAAGTGAAATGAGATATTCAGCTTGTCACTCATTTCGCGGATAGAGACATAATCCTGATCCCGGTTCGACGCCAGGAACAGGGAAGCCCGCAACCCGTAAACGCATGACTTTGATAACAGCATGATGTCTATTTAATATATAAGAGTCTTTTGTCTTAATTTAAGGATGCTTTGAAATAACTGCAAAATTTTTTTCAATATTTTTTTTCACTCAAACTTAAAATTTAAGCCAATCCATATTGCTTCTAAATATAATCTCCCTTAAAATCGAAGTCTTATATTCGAATAGTGCTATTAGATTAATAAAAATGTCGGTTCCGTAGATGAAATTAATCTCCCAGGGTGCGCAGTACGCTATCTCTGCAATCATTGCTCTTTCCAAACAGCCTAAAGGCCAAACCGTTTCAGCTGCGGATCTCGCAAAGCCGTTGAACTGTCCGGCAGCCTATCTCTCCCAAGTGCTCTCCAAACTCAAACCCTCGGGTATACTGAAATCACAACGGGGACTCAAAGGCGGGGTATATCTCGCAAAAGCACCCGAAGAGATATTTTTGATGGATGTGATAGAAGCGATAGATGGCACCGAATTTTTTAAGAAATGTTTTTTGGGTATCGAGGGATGCGGTCATATTGAACCTTGTCCCTTTCATGAATTTTGGTCGGCAGAGCGAATAAAAATTCAGGAGTGGCTGAGCAACACGAGCTTTCTGGAAGTTGAAGAGTCGATGTCTGACGCCTGGTTTCACTTAAGACTTCAATACTCCTAAGTACTTCATCAAAACTATGAATACAGATACTCTCACAGATCAACGGACAGCATGTTTTCACTGCGGTGAAGACTGTAGGGAGGGTACGGTATATATAGATGACAAAGCGTTCTGTTGCAGTGGGTGTAAAATGGTTTATGAGATTCTTGACGAAAATGAACTCAACACCTATTACTGTCTTGAAAGTCAGCCCGGCATTTCATTTAAAAAGTATACGAACTCAGGACGTTTTGACTACCTCGACGACCTGCAAGTTATTGAAAAGCTCACCGATTTTAAGAACGACAATTACCGGACCGTCTCTTTTTACATCCCCAATATACACTGTACGTCATGTGTATGGCTGTTGGAGAACCTATACAAGCTAGATCCAGGTGTTACGAAGAGCTCTGTGAATTTCATGAAACGGGAAATCAGTATCTCTTTCAGAGATGATGAAACCGGGCTCCGATCCATTGTGGAGCTTTTGGCCTCTATAGGCTACGAGCCGGAATTACGCCTTGAAAAACTTGATGGCAAGAAATCACCCTCCCCCGACAGAAAGTTGTGGCTGAAAATGGGAGTGGCAGGTTTTGCCTTTGGCAACATCATGTTGTTCAGTTTTCCGGAATATCTTTCCGGCTCTACTTTGAACAACCAGGGTTCATTTCATACCCTGTTCGGCATACTAAACATACTGCTCGCAATTCCCGTGCTGTTTTATAGCGCCGGTGATTACCTGAAATCAGCCTGGGCTGCCATTAGCCAGGGAGGCATCAATCTCGATGTCCCCATATCAATGGGTATACTGGCTCTCTTTTCGCGCAGTGTTTATGAAATCAGCACCGGGATAGGAGCCGGATACATGGACTCCCTGACAGGACTGGTATTTTTTCTACTCATCGGTCGCATGATCCAGAAGAAAACATATGAACGGCTCTCCTTCGACCGCGACTACAAGTCATACCTCCCCATTTCCGTTACCGTTCAGGATGAGAACGGGAATGAGCGAACCCAATCTATAGACAGGTTGGAGGAAGGCACTACTCTCATTATCAGAAATCGCGAGCTGGTACCCGCTGATGCCGAACTGCAATCGGAAAAGTGCTTTGTTGACTACAGCTTTATAACCGGTGAATCGGAGCCGGTTGAGATTACCGAAGGAGAAACTATATATGCCGGCGGAAAAATCATCGGTCCTGCGGCCACCATGCAAACCGTAAAGAAGGTCTCCAACAGCTACCTCACAAAATTGTGGAATGATTCAGCATTTGATGATTCAATCCAAAGACCGGCTGTTAGCTCTTTGGCAGATAGAATTAGTCCACATTTTACCCTGGCTGTATTGATGATCGCCATAACCGCCGGACTGCTCTGGTGGCCGGTTAGTGTGGAAATGGCCATCACGGTCTTCACGGCCGTATTGATTATTGCCTGTCCTTGCGCCCTGGCACTTTCTACACCTTTTACACTGGGTTCGGCCCTAAACATATTTTCCAGAAACGGACTCTATATCAAAGGAATTGAAGTGATTGAAAAGCTGGCAAAGGCTTCTTCTATCGTATTTGATAAAACGGGCACACTTACAGAGGCAGATAATGCGGATGTAACCTTCCATGGAACACCTCTGACATCGCATGAGAAAGCAATGATCAAGTCAGCAGCTCAACACTCCATCCACCCGCTTAGCCAGAAGATTGCTGCCGGCTTGGAAGAAAAAGATCTTGGTAATGTTTCCCATTTTGAAGAAACCGTAAACAAAGGAATATCTGCTGAAATAAATGGCATTCAACTCAGGCTTGGTTCACAATCTTTTGTCGCATCTCATTTAAAAGAAGATACTATTCCGGAAACAGCCGCCGGGCGAGCTGTCTCTGTGGTTCATATTGCTATTGGCGGCCATTGGAAAGGATGGTTTGAGATAGCTAACAGTTATCGTAGCGGTATGGAGGAGATGCTGGATCGATTCAAAGAACGCTTATCAACCTATCTGATTTCGGGTGATAATGATTCACAACAGAAGCAGTTCGAACCCTATTTTCCGGCCCATGCTCTGCGCTTTGAACAAAGTCCTGAGCAGAAGCTGGATTTTATTCGCAGTCTCCAGGAGGATGGCGGTAATGTCATTATGATCGGAGACGGTCTAAACGATGCCGGTGCCTTGCGGCAAAGCGATTTCGGTATTGCCCTCACAGACAATATCAGTGCATTCACCCCGGCTTGCGATGCCATTCTCGACGGTAACTCTTTGAGTAAGATGAATCAGTTTCTCGATTTTTCCCAAGCCAGCATACGGGTAATTAAGCTGAGCTTTGGGCTTTCGCTGCTTTACAATATTGTCGGATTAAGTTTCGCAGTAGCAGGACAGCTTTCACCGCTGGTCGCCGCCATACTGATGCCTCTCAGCTCAATCAGTATCATGATCTTCACAACTGCGGGAACGCATCTGGCCGCTAAAAATACGGGGTTACTGACATGGAAGTGATATTTCTGCTAATCGGATTCAGCTTACTGGTGGCACTCATCTTTCTCGGCCTGTTCATATGGGCAGTTAAAGATGGGCAGTACGACGATTCTTACACACCGTCCATTCGCATTTTATTCGACAAACATACATCAAATACAAAAGAACAATCAACAAACACAACTAAAACAAATAACGATTAATGGCTGTAGATACTTTTTATTACGACAATGATATAGTCAAGAAGTTCGGGATAGCGACAGTCTTCTGGGGTATCATCGGGTTCCTCGTCGGTCTTACCGTGGCCCTGAAACTAATCTATCCGGATTTTCTCGGCTTCATACCGGAGCTCTCATACGGGCGACTGCGACCGCTACATACCAATGCGGTAATCTTTGCTTTTGCAGGTAACGCCATATTTTATGGTGTATACTATTCCCTGCCCAGGCTGTGTAAAGCAGAAATGTGGAGCAAAGCACTAAGCAAAATAAACTTCTGGGGCTGGCAGGCAATTATTCTTTCTGCCGTATTTACCCTTCCTCTGGGTATCACAACCAGTAAGGAATACGCCGAACTGGAATGGCCTATTGATATTGCTATTGCAGTAATATGGGTCATCTTCGGCATCAACATGCTGATGACAATCTGGAAAAGAAGAGAGCGGCATCTTTATGTGGCTATCTGGTTTTACATCGCTACTTTCGTCACCGTGGCCGTACTCCATATTGTTAACTCTATAGAGGTTCCGGCTACCATCCTCAAGAGCTACCCGGTATATGCCGGCGTTCAGGATGCCCTGGTTCAGTGGTGGTACGGGCATAATGCGGTGGCCTTCTTTCTTACCACACCCTTCCTGGGGATCATGTACTACTTCATCCCCAAGGCAGCCAATCGTCCGATATTTTCCTATCGGCTCTCTATTGTCCACTTCTGGTCGTTGATTTTTCTCTACATCTGGGCCGGTCCGCACCACCTGCTCTATACGGCACTTCCGGGTTGGGCCCAGGCACTTGGCACTGTCTTCAGCCTGATGCTGATTGCACCCTCATGGGGCGGTATGCTTAACGGCTTACTAACTCTTCGCGGAGCTTGGGATCGAGTTCGCGAGGACCCGGTTCTTAAATTCCTGGTTGTGGGTATCACCGCTTATGGCATGTCCACATTCGAAGGGCCGATGCTATCTATAGCCAATGTCAATGCTATTGCGCACTACAGCGATTACATTATCGGTCATGTACACCTCGGTGCCCTGCTTTGGAACGGTGGCCTGACATTCGCCATGCTTTACTATATCACACCACGCATTTACAAAACCGACTTGTACTCCATCAAACTGGCCAATGTACATTTCTGGTTTGCTACTATGGGTGCAGTCTTCTATGTGATCCCCATGTACTGGGGTGGAATCACTCAAAGCCTCATGTGGAAAGAATTTACCAGCGAAGGTCTGCTCGCTTATCCAAACTTCCTGGAAACAGTACAGCAGATTATTCCTATGTATGCGCTCAGAGCCTTTGGCGGCACCTTGTTCATCATCGGTGCCTGCTTTGCGGTTTACAACCTGTATCGTACAGCCAAGAGCGGACAGTTTGTTGCGGCTGAAGAGGATCAGGCACAACCGATTGCGGATCCTGCCGGAAACAGCAATGAGAAATGGCACCGTAGACTGGAAAGCCGACCGGTGCAATTTACTGCCCTGACCCTTGTAGTGATATTGATCGGCGGTATAATTGAATACGTGCCGACGGCACTCGTTGATTCCAACGTACCGACCATTTCAAGCGTCAAGCCTTACACCCCGCTGGAAATTGAAGGACGCGATATCTATATCGCCGAGGGATGTAATAACTGTCACTCGCAGATGATACGTCCTTTCCGCTCGGAGACCGAACGGTATGGGGAGTATTCCAAAGCGGGAGAATTTGTGTACGACCACCCTCACCTATGGGGTTCCAAACGTACCGGCCCCGACCTGCATCGCTCCGGTGGCAAGTATCCCGACTCCTGGCACCTGCGCCACATGCATGATCCTAACTCGACTTCCCCGGGCTCCATTATGCCCGCTTACCCATGGCTGCTTAGCCAGGAGATGGATATGGAGACCATCGACGAGCGGATTTCCGCCCTACGCGCTGTGGGCGTCCCCTATGCCGAAGGCTATGAAGACCAGGCATTGGAAGATCTGAAGGCCCAGGCTGACGAGATTACACAGGGACTGCATCAAGCCGGTTTCAAAGAGGTGGGAGGCATTGAAATCACCTCTGACAAGCAGATTATAGCCATTATCGCTTACCTGCAGCGTCTCGGAATCGATATCAAAGGCAATAATAATCCTTTTGAAGAGCTGCCATCCAGCAAGGTTCTGGGAACAGGCATGCTAGAACAGAAGGCACAAAATTAAAAGTCGACATGTATAAAGAGGTTTTACGATCAATAGAAGGGATTGGCATTTTCCCCAGCATATCACTGGTACTCTTCCTGGGCTTTTTTATCGGGTTGATCATCTACCTGGTAAAAAAAGGAAAGTCACATTTCGAAGATGTCTCCCGTCTGCCTCTGGAGTCAGACGATCCAATTGATAATCACAAACATAAAATATCATGAAAGTATTTGACGACGAGAAGGATAAGCTGCTGGATCACGAATACGACGGCATCCGTGAGCTTGATAATCATATGCCGGTTTGGTGGCTGTGGCTGTTCTATTTTACCATCGCCTTCGGTGTGGGTTATATGCTCTATTACCAGGTATTGGGATGGGGACCCACCCAGCACGAAGAATACCAGCAGGAAATGGCGGCTGCAGAAGCCCGATTCGGTTCACAGGAGCAGGAAGACCCGGTTGAAAGTTTCACCTGGACAATAAGTAATGATGAATCGGATATAGAAGCCGGCAGGGAACTCTACATGAATCCCAACCAGCTCTGCTTTACCTGTCACGGTAACAACGGTCAGGGATTGGTAGGACCGAACCTGACTGACGAGTACTGGATGCACGGCTGCCAGCCGCAAGATATTGCATCCAGCATCATCAACGGGTACCCCGACATGGGTATGCTGCCCTACGGCAGCGGTTCGAAGCTGAGCAATGAACAGGTTCAGCAACTGGTTAGCTATATTGCTTCCCTGCAAGGCACCGAACCCGACGGAGCCAAAGCAGCGGATATGAATCGAGCCCAGCCCTGTACCGAAGGTCCATTAGCTTCATCAGAATCATAATTTCATAAATTTATGACCCTGAACTCTGTTCAGGGTCACAGAAATACCCCAAATAATGTCCGTAGATAAAGATAAACGGATAGATCAAGATTCCTTCAGAGATCATTTGTCAACCGTAAACAAAGAAGGAAAACGAAACTGGATCTATCCTAAAGAGCCGAGCGGTAGATTTTACAAGGCAAGGAATATAGTAGCCGTACTGCTGCTGCTATTTTTCTTTTCCGGGCCTTTTATTACCGTTAATGGCCAGCCCTTATTGCTGCTGGATTTTCTGGAACGAAAATTTGTGATCTTCGGCATGGCCTTCTGGCCCCAGGACCTACACCTACTGCTCTTCGGAATGCTTGCGTTTATCGTATTCATCGTACTTTTTACGGCCATTTTCGGTCGGCTTTGGTGTGGCTGGGCTTGCCCCCAGACCATATTTATGGAAATGGTATTCAGGCGAGTGGAGTACTGGATTGAAGGAGACCGTTCAAGTCAGATCAGGTTGAACAGATCTCCCTGGAACTGGAACAAGATCTGGCGGAAAGGCCTCAAACACAGCGTCTTCTTCGGTATGGCTTTCCTGATTTCCAACCTCTTTCTAGCCTATATTATCGGAAAGGATCAACTGTTTACCATAATTACCGATCCTCCCTCCCAGCACCTTGCCGGACTCTCCGCGATAACAATTTTCAGCGGGGTGTTCTACGGAGTATTCGCTTTTTTACGTGAACAGGTCTGTCATTTCATTTGCCCCTACGGTCGAATGCAGTCGGTACTGCTCGACAATAACTCTATCAACGTGATGTACGATTATAAAAGAGGCGAGCCAAGGGGCAAGGTTTCTGAAAGAAACGATGTGGGCAGAAAAGCTACCGTTGAGGATTTGGGAGTGTCACCCATTACCGACTTCGGTGATTGCATTGACTGTAACCAGTGTGTAAAGGTTTGTCCCATGGGAATCGATATCCGCAACGGTACCCAGCTGGAATGCGTGCATTGCACGGCATGCATTGACGCCTGTGATGATGTCATGGAAAAGATTGATAAGCCAAGAGGGCTCATTCGTTACTCTTCTGAAAACGCCATCAGAAAAGATAAAGATAAGATTCTTACGCCCCGTGTTGCGGGGTACAGCGGAATATTAGCTGTACTGCTTATCACCTTTTTTACCCTCTTAAGTATGCGACCCGACACCGAAACATCCATACTTCGTCAACCCGGCACCCTGTTCCAGACTCTCCCTGATAATAAGTATAGCAACATTTATGAGCTCAGGGTGATTAACAAGACCTTCGATACCGTAAATTATGAGATTGACCTTGAAAGCCCGGAAGGGGAACTGAACCCACTAGGAAATTTCAAATCGGTACCTCCCCAGGGTTCTACTCAGGGACGCTTCCTGATCATTCTCCCCAGAGACGAGTTGGAGGGAGCTCAAACCGAACTTACATTCAATATCTATGCCGACGGAGAGCTGGTGGAGACTGTCACATCCGGTTTCATAGGTCCTGAACTTCAAAACGAAAATTAATACTATGAATAAACAATCAGAAAAGGATAAACCTAGCGGCTTCAGCTGGGATTGGGGCAAAGGCATTACCGTGGCCATTGTACTTTTTATCATATCCACTCTTTCCGTTGTCGCTTACGTGGTCAGTCTCGACTACCACATGGTAACCGAAAATCACTACGAAAGAGCTGTGAATTATCAGGAACATATAGACCGGGTTGAGCAGGCCTCTGCCATGAGCCAGCCCGTTCAAATTAAGCTGATGCCCGGTGACCGAATGGTCAGATTGCAATTCCCGAATAGTTTGGCCCTGGATAACCTGAAGGGAACCGTGGAACTATACCGGCCCAACGATTCTTCCATGGATCAAAAAATTGACCTGAATCTGAACCAAAACGGGATTCAGGAAATCAGCAGCCAAAACCTGGCCCGGGGAAAATGGCTGGTAAAAGTAAGCTGGTCGAGCAACGGGCAAAACTATTTTAAAGAAGAAAGTATCTTTTTATAAGATGGAAATATGGACCGCATTGGCAATAGGTTTCTTCGGCAGTTTTCACTGCATTGGCATGTGTGGTCCTATTGCCCTGGCCCTGCCGGGATCCGGGGGGTCGACATTTAAACTTATCTCGGGAAGGGCGTTCTACAATACCGGACGTATAGTAACCTATGCGCTGATGGGCCTCATCTTCGGACTGATCGGTCAATCTATAGCCGTGGCCGGTTTCCAAAAAGGGTTATCGGTAGTATTGGGAGTTATCATTATAGCCTCGGTGCTCCTGAAAAGCAGCTATTTTCGTGCCATCAAAAGCAAACTGGGAGCTCACACTTTCTATGATCATTTAAAGAAACAAATCGGTAAACTTTTTAAGAAAAGTGGTCTTTCCACACTTTTTACAATAGGGATTTTAAATGGGTTGCTTCCCTGCGGCTTTGTCTACATAGGGCTGGCCGGTTCTCTGACTATGGGAACCGTACTTGGCGGTACAGTTTATATGATACTGTTCGGTTTGGGAACTTTCCCGGCAATGATGGCGATGTCACTGGCACCGGGTTTATTCAGCATTGAAATGCGCAGGCGAATAAATAAAGCAGTACCGGTACTTGCCGTGATTTTTGGCATTTATCTCATTTATCGCGGACTCTTTATGGGGAATATGATGCAGTTGTAAAAATGACTTCTGTACAGGGAGCGTAAAAACCCCTACACGGGCAGTTCGAAAATTTTAATAGAATGCCATTATACACTGGTAATAACGCTTCATAATCAAGGATGGATGCCCAGTTTAACATAGCCATAGACGAGCAGTTTATAAGTCCCATTTGTGATTTTACCTATACCTGGTGTTTGAACTGCGGGGTACAAGATCAGCAAGCCATCAAATTCACCATTGCCCTGAGTGAGCTAATCACCGATATCATACTTTTTGCCTATCCAACTGAGAGCAACGCCCATTTCGAAATTTCCTATCGACATAATCTCACCAACGTAGAAATCATTGTCAGCGAGGTGGGCGAACCATTTGATCCGGACCGGCACCGATATGACAGCAATAAGATGCGCGAGGTAGGAGATTTTGAAGGCGCAGGATTCCGATTGATTCGCCGGTTTTGCGATGAGTTTGTCTTTGTAAACAAGGGCAAGGAAGGAAAGGAGTTTCACCTTTCCAAGGAGATTGACGTACAGAGCATCGACAGGATGCTTGAACGGTCGCGGGCAGAAAAACCAAAGGAGCCAACTGCTGAAGAAATTGAAAAACCCGATCTGCAGGCGGATAATTTTAACTATCAGCAAGTAGCTCCCTCCGATGCCGAAGACATAGCCAAACTCATCTACCGAACCTATAAATATACCTATAGCAAGGAAGAGCTCTATTATCCGAAGAAAATCGAGGAAACCCTCCTGGGAAAAGAGAAACTGGGTGTTATTGTCAGGGATGATGACGGCTTGTCCTTAGGTTATTTCGCCGTACTCAAAAAATCCGACTCCAATATCGGTGAAGTAGGTGAGGCGGTAGTGTCTCCCGGATATCGTAAGCGGGGTATTATGAGTAACATGATGAAACGCCTGATTGAAATGGCAAGGGATCAAAAGCTGGCAGGTCTTTATGGAAAAGCGGTGACCAACCATCCGGTGAGTCAAAAAGTTAATAATAAATACAATTTCATAACCACTGCCCTCATGCTGGCAGATACCCGAAATGTGATTTTTACCGGCTTCAATGAAGATTATCCCCAGTCGGTTTCAGTGGTCATTGACTTCCTTCCTCTTTTCATCCCCGAGGAAGTTACGGTTTATATGCCGGCAAAATATTGTGATATCATAACGGATACCTTTAAGGAATTGAACATCCCCATCCGAGCGAGTAACAGTAGCAATTATAGAATGGCTCAAAAGTCAGATATTGATCTCTCCATTAACTATTCCGACTCAACCTCCTTGCTGGTGGTAAATAAGTATGGTCCTGATTTTGTAACGGTACTCTCTGAAATGATGACAAGTCTCAAAAAACAGGAAGATCTCAATGCCATATTCCTTGATCTTCCCCTGCAAAATGCCGCTACTCCTGAGCAGTTTGATGGGATGAAAGACCTTGGTTTTATCTATTCCGGGTTAACCCCCTTATTTCACAAACAATCGCATTATCTTAGACTGCAGAAAGTATATTCGGAGCTGGATTTAGAGCTGATTGAAATCTATTCTGAGTTCGGGGAAAAAATTAAGACACTGATTGCCGATGAGTATCATTGAATCTCGTAAAAGTAAGGACACACTCAAAGTTACCCTGCTGAATAACTTCGACATCCTTACGCGATACAAGATTGAAAGTCGTACTACAAAAGAAATTGAAAATCTGGAAATTGACTTCAGCAACTGTAAAATCCTGGACAGTGAAGCGGTGATATTTATGTATCATTGGGACAAATCGGGTAAAACACTGAAGCTGATAAATCCTCCCGATATTCTGTTCGAGATTCTTGAAATACTGGAACTGAGTGATATCTGGCAATTGAATTATACCATTACCGAAACCAAAAGCTGATATTATGGGTGACAATAAAAACTCAAATATGATTAAGATTTCGGTCGATGATGAGATGTGGAACCGTATTTACACCGTACACTCTCTGGTTATCATCGGCAGCAAAGAACCCGACGGTTCATTCAACATGGCTCCCAAGCATATGGCCATGCCCATGGGTTTCAGCAAGTATTTTGGCTTCATCGGAACCCCGCGTAAGAGTACCTACCGGAATGTAGAAAGAGAGAAGGTTTTTACGGTAAGCTTTCCCCGCCCTGACCAGGTTGTCATTTCCAGCCTTTCGGCTTCCCGACGTGAAAAAGACGACAGCAAGCCCATACTGAAGAAAATTCCGATGACCGATGCCACTGAGATCGAGGGCAAATTTCTGGAAAATTCATACTTCAATCTCGAATGCAAGCTCTCCCAATTTTTGGGAAAGTTCGGAGAATGGGAACTGGTAATAGGAGAAGTCGTTGCAGCCTGTGTCAATGAGGATGCCATCCGAAGAGAGAGCAAAAACTTTGATGGCGCCCAGCTTGTTTACGATTCACCCCTGCTGGCTTACCTGCATCCCGATCGATTCAGCAAAATTCGGAAAAGTAACGCCTTTCCCTTTCCCGAGGATTTTAAAAGATAGATTCTACTGATGACTGAACGAGCCAAAGAGCTGAACAGGTATTTTGAGAATCATAAGGAGGATTTCCTGGGTGTACTGCAAGCATTGGTAGAGATGGAAACACCCTCGAATGAACCTGACCGGTTTTCCGATATCCTTTCGCTGCTGACCAAAGAGTTTGAAAAACTGCAGTACCGCGTTGAACATATCCCGGGCCGGGAGACGGCCGGACACCTCTTGTGCAAACCTGCAAATTTTGACCCCAAAGAGCCCACACAGCTGGTCATAGGTCATTGCGATACGGTTTGGGACATGGGAACCATCAAGGACATGCCATTCAGGGTAGAAGAAGACCAGGTATTCGGTCCCGGCGTTTTTGACATGAAGTCCGGACTCTGTATGATGATATTCGCCCTTCGGGCTATTCAATACCTGAAAAAAGATCTACCCGTTCAGCCGGTTTTCCTGATCAATTCAGATGAGGAGATCGGCAGTGAAGAATCGCAGTCGCTGATTATTGAAGAAGCCAAAAAGGCGTCGCGCACATTGGTATTGGAGCCTGCTCTCGGAACCGAAGGAAAAATCAAAACACGCAGAAAGGGTATCGGGGAGTTTACTATCACCATTAAAGGAAAACCATCCCATGCTGGACTGGCACCTGAGGAAGGAGTCAGCGCCATACTTGGACTTTCTCACATTGTCCAGCAGTTGTTTCGGCTCAATGATCCCCAAAACGGCGTGAGTGTGAATGTCGGTACCATAGAAGGTGGAGAACGTACTAACGTAATAGCAGCAAAAAGCAAAGCTATCGTGGATGTTCGCGTCCCGACCAAGGAAGATGGGAAACGCATCAAAGAGGAAATTTACAACTTAAAACCTGAAATAGAAGGTGTTAAACTGGAGGTATCCGGTGATATCCGCCGCCCCCCACTTGAGAAGAACGAAGCCAATGAGAAGTTGTGGAATATTACACAGAGTCTGGGGGAAGAGCTCGATCTTAACCTTCATGAGGGCGTATCAGGAGGAGCATCCGACGGTAATCTAAGCAATCTTTACTCTCCCACCATCGACGGATTGGGTGCAGTAGGAGAAGGAGCACACGCCTACCACGAAAAAATTTTCCTTACGGAAACCCTGCAAAGAAATGCACTGCTTACGCTTCTGTTGCTGCATCCCCCTGTGAAGAGTTAAGTTACATAACTTATTCATTCAACAAGGTAAAGGTCGGCCTCTTAATCCTTTATTTTTTTACTTATATTATGCCTCAAATTTTATCGGAAAGGCAGGCCTGCACCTAAGAATAAATTGCTACAAGACATTTTGCCACTTAGATCGCCTGCACTCCTATTGGAATCCGGTTCGGCATACAAGACATCAAAGAATTTATTAATCAGCAGAAGATTAACACCCAATGGATTTACAACTCAAAGGCACCGTAGAACAGATACTTGAAGAGAAGTCAGGAGAAAGTAAAAACGGACCCTGGCGCAAGCGTGATTTTATCCTTAAAACCGACGGAGATTACCCCAAGCAGATCTGTATCACCCAGTGGGGCGATAGCATTGATAAAGCTGATGTTCAGAAGGGGGAAGAGGTCGTGGCTCACATCGACATTCAGAGTCGTGAATATAACGGAAACTGGTATACAGATGTCAAAGCCTGGAAAATTGAAAAAGCATCCGAGCAAGGTACCACATCCATGCCCGGTAAAGGCGGTGAAGACACACAGAAAACAGAACCGAGTCCCAGCGAAGAGATTTTCGATGTGGATGACGAACTTCCCTTTTAAAAATACCCGGCAGGTCTGATTAAAACAGTTTTAAGATCATTATCTTAGTGTTCTTCTACTAACCGCAACACATTTTCTACAGCCTGATTAACAGGGGTCTCACCTTTGGTTAGCGAAAGTTCCAGACCTGACGTTCGTGGTTTTTCCATAACTTCAGCCAGTACTTCTGCCACATCCTGTCTCGGTATCTCTTCCCCGTGGCAGGTCTGGTGTAAATTATATTATGTAATCTTATCGAAAATTAATAGGGAAGATAAATATCATCATTTTACTATATAAGTAATATGAATAAAAGATATGAGCCTAAGACCAATTGAAATTATTCTATAGACCCATTTTAACATTACTTGTCATTAACCTTTTCATGACATAAAATTAACACGGGGTTTATACCAAGCTTCTTTGCCTGAACTTACTTGTATGATGTTGAAACTGACAACGATGAAATTATACAGGTATAAACCGCCAACCAGTAGGTATAATGGCATATAGATACTGCTGACTATAGATGGACTTACTACAGTTATGGTACCGACTTTGTAATTCCACCAACTCAGATAACCCAATAGCCCTACAAAGAGTACTATATTCCAGGTTATTTGAAAGCTGAGTAGTTTTTTAGCATTTACGGTAAGATGCCAATTCTCATCTCTTTGAATAGTCGAAAGTAAGATTGGAATAAGTATCCCCAATAGTGGAAACAGTAAGAAACTTAAAGCAGATATATGTAATGAGGTTAAATAACTGTTATCTTTAACTTTTTGATTCCCTATTAACTTATTTGCAGGCACTCCAAGAGCTTCAGCAATTCGATTAATGGTATCTCCTCTCGGTTCAGTTTCACCATTTTCTACCCTTTGAATGGTACGCAGACTAAGATCCGATTTTTTAGCTAGTTTTTCCTGAGAATATCCTTTCTGAATACGTACCTCTTTAATTTCCTTCGAAATCATCTCAATTGATTTTTTTAAAAAAATTATCTTATCAAAATCTATTGAAAGGAATTGACAATGTTTACGTCATCTTTATGTCATTTATATGACATCCTTGAATCTCCTCCCTAATTACTCATCTTTCTTCCCCATAAACAAACCGATCCATAAACAGGCGGGCAAATTCCGACTTTTCTACCGCTGCCCCATCCAGCGGATTCCCCCACCATATTCCTTCGCTATTCGCCAGTAAAATCAACGTCAGATTCCGCTCAGGCACCTTGAGGAAAAGCGCAGAAAACCCGGCTTTTTCATCCCAGCCGGCATGCCAGATAAACTTCTCTCCTCGATATTCCTGCACATACCATCCAAACGCATAGGGAAGCGTTGTCCCGACTGGAGCCACAGCAGGAGTAAAAAGTTTTTCCATCACCAAATCGGAAGCAAGGATGCCGCTGTCAAGAGCTATATCATATTTTGCCAAGTCAGCAACAGTTGAGACTATACCGGCGCCCCCTGCGAGATGCCGTTCAATATGCCTTTGGCGAACGTACTCCCCATCGTTGTACTCAAATCCTTGGGACATATCAAAATACACCAGCGCTTTATCGCGTTGCCACATACTCGACATGGTCCGATTCATTCCTGCCGGACCCAAAATATGTTCCTGTACCAGCTGGGCCATCGTATTGTGGCGGCCTTCGGCTGCGGATATGGGATTTCCATAGACATATTCTATATACCGTGATAGTCGTGAATACATTAGTGGGTTATACATGAACCCGGTTCCCGGTTTACCGTTAACCGTATGGTTTAAAACATTGCGAATGGTGATTGAAGCATCACAATGTAAATTACGGCCAAAGACTATTTCAGATCCAGCCAGCCACGAGCAAAAATTGTCCCAGCCCGGCATCTCGTTGATCCTATCATTTAAATCAATCTCTCCCTGCTCTTCGAGCTGCAGAAAAAGAAGCCCGAGAAAAGTTTTCGTTACCGAAGCAATCCAGAAAGGGGTATCAGGCGTTACCGCTTTAAATACTTCCCCATCACCGGTATCAAAATGAGAACTCCCAAATCCATTTGACCAGGCTATTTCTCGGTCTTTCACAATAGCTGCGGCCAGTCCCGGTATATGGTTCGCCTTTCGCAATGAGTCCAAATCTGCTGAAAAAGCCTCGATCTGAAATTCGGATATAGGGTCGTCGTTGCTGGATTGTGAAAAGGATAATGAGGGCAGAAATAATAAAAGAAACAGTAAATCTATAAATAGATATCTCAAGAATCGAACTCTTTGATTAAAAGTTATTTGTTAAGTACGAAAGTAGAAAAATCCGGTTTCGGTTTTCACTTTTTATTCTTCTCTTCTATCCAACGGGACATGTACCGGCTGCTTGCCATGGTATGGTGCATCAGCATGGAACCGGTGAAATTGTGCTTGCGATGTTCCGCCAGGTTTTGATTTATAATCTTCAACCTTTTGATAAAGTCGTTGTGATGGGAAGTATCAGCAAATTTTTCGTTGATAATATGACATCCCGCATCTACTGAATTTCTCCATTCTTCCGGGTCTGTGTATAATTGTACAGCCCGTTTGGCGAATACTTCCGGTCTGTTGGCAATAAATCCGCTCCATCTTCGCTCTGATACCATTCCCTCCGCACCGATATCGGTAG
This sequence comes from Halalkalibaculum roseum, assembly GCF_011059145.1. NCBI lineage: Bacteria > Pseudomonadati > Balneolota > Balneolia > Balneolales > Balneolaceae > Halalkalibaculum > Halalkalibaculum roseum. Next base: position 245,764 of record NZ_JAALLT010000004.1, read on the forward strand.
CCACGTTGGGTGTGCCGCAGCGCATCGCTTCCAGCAGCTTTCCTTTCAATCCGGCCCCGAAACGCAGCGGAGCAAGCATGACCCTGGCATTTTTTATCACGCTCTCAGCATCGTCTGCTCTTCCTTTAATGTGAAATTGCTTTGCCGGGTCATGCATCTGTTCAACCTGCTGAGTGGGGTAAGCCCCGTATACATGCATCTCCGCTTCGGGAAGTTTTTGATGAATAAGCGGCCATATTTCCTGCTTAAGGTATATTACCGAATCAAGATTAGGCTTGTGACTGAAATTGCCAATGGTAATAAAATGCCGACGTGCTTTAAATCCGGGCACGTCATAGGTCGCGTTCTCATCAATCGCATTTTCCATAAAGGGCAAGTAGCAAAGCACTTCCGAATCCACATCAAATAGATCCCTAAGCAGATTCATTTCATATTCTGAAATTATAAGCGACAGGTCGGATCTTAAAATGCTTGCTATCTCTCTTTTGGATATCTCCTCTTCCAGCAGGTCATTCGTCTCAAATAACCGGCCTTCTTTAACTGCTTTCTCTCGTGTCCTCCGCAAGCAGTGAAGATCTTCCGTATCGAGTACACGAAGCGCTTTCGGACACTGTTCTGCAACCCGCCAACCGAACTGTTCTTCCATCATAAAACGATCGAATAAAACGATGGTAGGATTTAAATCCTGTACAAATTGATCAAATTCTGAACGGTTTACCTGAATATTGTAGGTATCAATTCCCAGTTGATCCAAATTTGAACTGAACTCACCGGGTGCCGCCGGACTGGCAAAGCTTACCTTCCAGCCTTCTGCCTGAAAGAGCCGGATAAGGTTCATCATGCGATGTCCCGCCGCCGAAGATTTCGGTTCCGGCCAAACGATTCCCAGGATTAAAACATGTTCGGCTTGATTCACGATGAAACTTAAATCTGGATTCAAATTTATTCCTTCCCTTGGCGAAGTTAATCAGGGCTTCTATTACAATTTTCTAAAATACCGGGTTTGAAGTTAGAATACAGTAATAGTTCTTTTGCAGGTCGGTATAATTAATTATTGTAACCAACCGACCCGAGAGTCGTCACATGTAAAACGTTGGTGCTCTTAGGTTTCAGTACATAGGAGTTTTAAAATTTGGGATACAAATAAAAATAAATATCATCATGCTAAAGTTTTATGACACGTTTCGTCCACTTTTGGGAGTGCTTTGTTTTTTATTGGGAATACTTGTGAGTTTCACACCCCTGCCATTCGGTTCACTGATTATGCTTACCGGTATCATCATGACTTCACCGGAGGTTAAATTCTTTCAAAAGCTTCTGAAATGGATTGAAGAGAAGGACCCGACACGGAAACAGTGGGCGGCTAAAGTCATCAGTACCCTGCAGGTTCGTCTCATTCCGGTTCCGGTCAAAGCAGAAAATGACTAAGCACCAAAATCACTGATAACTAAAATCATCATTGTATGAGTGATGATACATTATTCATCACATAAAATATCAAACAGTTTTCGACTTGCCCTGATGTATGCTTTAAAACTTGTAACCAAGTTATTGGTAAGTCGTCACACTCTCACTAACACCTGCAAGTTCTATTAATTTATTCGGGGTTTACCTATGCCAACACCTCAAAAAAAAGTACTTATCGTCGAAGATAATCTGATTCTTTCCCTTCTTGAAGAGAGACTCTTAACTAAAATGGGCCACAAAGTCGTAGGAAAGGTTACCAGCGGCGAAAAAGCCGTAGAGATCTTTAGAAAAGTGAAGCCTGACTTTGTCATTATGGATATTTCCCTCAGTGGAAAAATGGATGGATTCGAAGCCACCAATATCATGAGGGAGACCACCGATGTACCGGTTATTTTTGTATCGGGGAATTCAGATCGATACGAAAAATTTTGCCTCAAGAAAGAAGGTTTCAATGAATTTGTATCGAAGCCTTTTACCTACCAGGACCTGGCAGATCCCATCAACAGAATCTGGAAGGAAGAGCCGGTGGAAAAGGAGGAAACAGAAAAGCAGTACCATTCGTAACACCGTAGGCGTTTCAAGAAAATATGAGCTCCTAGTGTCCCTGCTCTGTAGATAAGGAATACTAAATAGAACTCATGCACATCGTACACACCGGGTTGTCCACGGCATAATTTTCAAACGTCCAAAAGCAATGGACTCACCGCATTTTGAACAATCTCCAAATTGCTCCTCTCCTAAGCGTTCTAAAGCTCTCTCCAATTTCTGAAATTTGCTTTTATTCTCCCGCAGGGAAGCCTCATTGATGGTTTTATTGTTGATGGCATCCATCCGGGACAATCTGCCAATGGCATTATCCGGAGCCACAGGTTTTGTGAGTTCTTTCAATTGTGCTATCTCTTCTTTGGTCTCCTCAATGCGCCTTTCGATGATTTCCCGGAGTTCATTAAGCTCTTGCTTTGTCATAATTGTTCAGGTAATAGGTGGATACTTAATTTATATACACAAATTTATTATAATCACTAGCAGCCTTTATTTAACCTATTAATAACCACGGAGTTACTATGAAAATTTTTAAGACCTTCGGCTTACTTATTTTATTGCTAATCGGTTTCCAGCTGTCGGCGATTGCCCAGGGAAATGATGCCACTGCAAAGTTCAAGAAATATATTAACAATGTGGTTCAAAAGGTAGAAAAGGCAGAGAGCCCCGATCAAAAACGGAGCATATTGAATGACTCTTTTGACAATATGATCGACACCTTCGACAAAGTATCCGGCATGAAGGGCGTTTCTGAGGATAATAAAGCCGCCATTGCAAAATTCCGATCTACCATAGTCGAAAAGAAAAACGAACTCAATGGCAATAACGGGTTTGCGGCCGTAAAGAATAACCAGTTGAACAACTTTGCCCATTATGTGCAACAGGACCTAGAACAGGCTGATGAGACCATTACTATCAGCGTTACTGTGTTGCTGCTGATCATTATCATACTGTTGCTCCTATAAACAATATCAAAACCTAATTGTGTAGAAGCGCGGCATAAGCCGCTCTTTTTTTCTTATGAAGAACCTCTTCTCACGCACCTCTTTTTCCTCTTTATACATTGCCCTTATACTCTTCTTTTTAGCTGCCTGCTCCTCTTCGGGATCCCTGAAAAAGCAAAACGGAGAGTTTGGGTCGCAAGATCAAGACGCAAATTATTCCATTATCTACCTTATTCACGGTGATGCAGACTATCTGTACCATGACTCTCTTGGAAGAGCCCTCCAAGCCGACCGAAAAGTGTTGGAAGAAGCTATTCGCGTGGGTGAACAGGCGAAAAGTGGGGAAGTGTTCATCTTTCACCAGCGGCCGGAACGAAAGGTATTATGGATCTTTCCCAAAAAGGATCGCCGGTTCATTCATTACCGAGCGGGAGAACGCATTTCTGAGAAGCGATACTCCCCAACAGGGCAAAGCGATTCCGGCACATTCTCAGCCGAAGCCCGACTTTATGATGAATTCAAATCGACAGGAGATTCCATTAAACACAGATCACTTCTCTACTTTGGGCACGAGATTCCCTACGAAAACGGGAAAGGATATTACCATTCGTTGAGCAGCACGTACATGAATACGGATACTTTCAGTTCGGGCATTCAGAGCTTCCTACCAGGGGATCTCAAAAAGTTTGACCTTATTACGCTTTCAACCTGTAATAACGGATCTCCGGATATGGTACATGCACTCAAGCCTCATACCCGTTACCTGCTGGCTTCACCCCAAAACCTGCATCTGTCACATATCGACACAGAGGGGCTTTTCATATTAGAGAACCGGCCTGATGTTGAGGCTCGTGAAGTTGCTGACAAACTATCCAAAGATTCCTACCTCCGGCTGACGAAATCCATACAGACCGTAGTTTCACTTTCTGTTTACGATATGCATGAGGTGGGCCAAAATATTCAGGGTATTGACTCTACCTACCAAAATTACCTTAAATCGGGCTCAGCGGCCGATCCCGGCTCAGATAACATCGACTGTACCGAGCTACCTTTTTTCGACCAAGAGTCTGTATTTACCGAAGGGGTGTCCATCCGTTATCGTCCGCCCCGCTTTGGACCTAAGGCTAATAAGACTACCCATTCCGGTTGGGGATGTAAGGATGTGGACTCCTGACCTTATTCGGATAATCAGTTTGATCGACAATTTTTACTGAAGCGTGGCTATGATTTTACGTTTGAAAGAATACCCTCTTTTGAAGTTCCAAGACACTACACTTATTTTTATGACGGTATAATTATAATACCTCGTAGCAAATATGTTTACGTGGTAATGACCCTTTAAAAGCTGCAAAGCTTTCGGGATAAATAGTATACTTAACCCTGTAAAGGGCCTTTTTATGGAATAATAGGGTTTATCAAAAAAAAATATTATACTTATACCGTTCGATAAAACATGTATAAAATTCATGTATTATCAACGTTTTAATTGGAAGCATAAGAAGATTAATATTTGGAGATTTAGGCATGGCAGAAAGAGAAGTCGGAACCGTTAAGTGGTTTCATAATGGTAAAGGATACGGATTCATAACTCGCGAAGAAGGTGAAGATATTTTTGTTCACTTCAGCGAAATTGCAATGGAAGGCTATAAAAAGCTGGAAGAAGGTATGAAGGTTGAGTTTACTGTAGCAGAAGGCGAGAAAGGCCTTCAGGCACAGGAAGTGATACCCATTTAATTTCAAGTTTTTTATTTTTAGGCACCATTCATCCCTGAATGGTGCTTTCTTTATTTTATCGGGCTTACCCCGGTTGCCCGTTTTCGGTATTCGGGGTTCCTTATGTCTCCTCGCTTCTTATTTACCCGATACATTTCTTTTTTTACTATTTCCTGATTCATTTGAATATTAACTCATCAATTCATTAGTAAATCATGGAAAATCACACCTATAAGTTAATTGAGATTACCGGTACATCCGACAAGTCAATTGAAGATGCTATAGAACGAGCAGTAAGCAAAGCCGCAAATTCAGTCGATGAACTGCGCTGGTTTAAGGTTATGGAAACCCGGGGTACTATTGATGAAGATCATGTACAGCAGTGGCAGGTGACCCTGAAAATCGGATTTACTCTGAAAGATTAACGACTCAGACTTTAATTGATTGATTTCGCCCTGAGAGTGACTGGATGTCGATCAGGGAATACCTTAAACATACCCGACTTGAGCAGGTTCCGTTTAAGTATTGGTGGTATTGGCTTTACTCTGCTTATCCAGGATATGATACTCCAATTTTTCCTGTAGCTCTACAGGATTGAAAGGCTTGGTAATAAAATCATTCATCCCGGAAGCGTATACTTTCTCTTTAACCTCTTTCAGAGCGGCAGCCGTCAATGCGATGATAGGTATATTGCGCTTTCTTTGGTCGTCTATGGTACGTATGGCCTGTGATGACTGGTAGCCGTCCATCATCGGCATCTGCAAGTCCATGAGAATAATGTGGAAGTGTTCGTCTGCTACTTTGTTCAGCGCCTCATTACCGTTATTGGCAACTGTAATTTTCATATTCCACTTTTCAAGGAATCGCGTCATCACCTTCTGGTTGATTAAGTTGTCTTCAACCAGCAAGACTTTGATGCCCTCCAGACTCTTCGAAGTGATACGCTTATCAGACTGCAATTTGTCAACCTGGGATTCATCCCCAAGTTCATAGGTTAAATCTACATAGAAGGTGCTGCCCTCGCCTTTAGTGCTTTCGACTCGGATAGAACCTCCCTGCAGATCAACCAGCTTTTTGCTGATGGTCAGTCCCAGCCCGGTACCGCCGAAGATGCGGCTGGTGTCGGTTCGCTCCTGAGTAAAGCTTTCAAATATTTTCTCCTGCTTATCCTTTGAAATTCCAACACCCGTATCAGCAACATAAAATTGCAGGCTGACGTCATTGTCTTCCTGGCCGGTTTTATTGACTCCGATCTTAACTTCACCTTCGTCAGTGAATTTTACGGCATTGCTTACCAGGTTATTTAAAATCTGAGTAAGCCTGTTAGAATCGCCCAGCAATACATCCGGCACGTCATCTTCAATCTCCAATTTCAATTCTATGCCCTTCTTCTGGGTATTAAAACGAAAGCTTTCTATAATGCCCTTCAGCAGATAAGGCAAATCGAAATCAAGGTCTTCAAATTCAATTTTACCGGATTCAATTTTGGAGAAGTCAAGTACATCATTGATCAGAGATAGCAAGGTTTTCGCGGAGAAGTCGAGTATCTCCAGTTGCTCCAGCTGATCTTCCCGGGGATTGTCTTTGGCGAGCAGGTTGGTCATCCCGATAATGGCATTCATCGGGGTTCGTATTTCATGACTCATGGTGGAAAGAAATTCTGTCTTGGCCTTAGAACCCTCTTCTACCTTCTTTTTGGCCTCTTCGAGCTTTTTAACATTATCCTCCAGCTCGCTTTTCTTCTGAATCAGTTCATCGTTGAGCTCTTGTGTCTGTTGAAGCAATTCTTCCGTGCGCTCTTCCGCCAGGTCTTTAGACTCGGAAAACTTGTTAAAGACCATCCAGGTAGTAATGAAGGCAGAACCCAGAATGCTCCATTTGATAAGATTGGATCCCTGGGTAGAGATGTAAATCTTGTCAAAAATGATATAATCCAATACAAAATAAGCTATTACACACATCATGATGCCTATGTTTCGCAGGCGTACCTGTTCTTTTTCAAACAGAAGGATGGAAAGACCGCAGGCCGGTACCAAAAAGGTTTGAATCAGCATGTCTTTTCCGAAAACCGAACTGAGAATAATGATCCCAATCACGACGTAGGCGATCAAAAGGAATTTTGAAGTATTCTCATAGCCCTTTCTGGCAAGAATTGGAATAAGTGAAAAGGCAACCGCTTCGCTCAAAAAGAACCAGGAGAGCGAAACCGAACTGTTGATATAAAATGCTACCAGGAAAAGCAGTGAAAATCCGACAAGCGAGAAAGAAACGGTGTTGAGAGTGATTAAACCGCTTTTTTTAATCTTGGCAACATTATCCTTTGCCAGGTCCTTCCCCAGGGCAATTTCTTTTATGTTGGATAATGTAGGCATCAGGCTGTATCAGATAGCAATTTTACCATAAATGTATAGAAATGTAGCAAACCTTAAAACTTATCCCGTAAAATATTTATTAAGATGCTTTAACCCGGCATGCTTAAAAAAGCCGTAAAATCAGGCTTCAGCCTGTTCCTGCTGCATTTTTGTCTTGTAGGCCATAGCATAGATTTTCATCTGCTTCACCATGGAAGCTAAACCGTTTGATCGGGTCGGAGAAAGGTGTTCTTCCATGCCGATTTTCTGTATAAATTCCGGTTTGGTGGAAATGATGGTGTCAGGATCTTGCCCGGAATAGAACCGAACCATGAGGGCAACCAATCCTTTGGTTATTGCCGCATCACTATCGGCCTCAAAGATCACCTTCCCGTCTTTCAGCCTGGTATGAAGCCACACTTGTGATTGACATCCCCTCACAAGATTGTCTTCAATTTTATACTCTTCATCCAGCGGTTCAAGATCACGACCGAGTTTGATAATATATTTATAGCGTTCGGTCCAATCTACAAGAGCGGCAAACTCCTTAATAATGTTCTGCTGTATTTCCTGGATATCCGCCATATCAATGATTTGTTAACGGTTCTCTTTCTATCCAAGATAACAAATATTTGTTCCGATCTATATACCCGGACCGATTAAACCGGATCAGCAGTTACTTTTATACTTATGGCCCCTGTGGCACAGATTACATTGTCGTCTTCATCCGATCGTGGCTTGCCGTAATCTATAATATCTACATAATCTCCTTCCTTACTTCTAATGCGATACTCACAAGTTGACTGATTGCCTTTCAGTATCTTTTGGAAGTGATCTATTACCTTATCATAGTCATCATCGTGAACCAGTTCTTTCAAACCTCCCGGTTGTCTCACTTTTTCAGGTGAAATCCCCGTCATTTCCGGGAAGTCCTCAGAAACATATTCCATTACGGGTTTACCGTTCTCTATAGTTACCCGGTAATTAAACTCAGATGCCTTCTCAAAAACGTTCATAAAATTCTGGTTACGCTTTTTGAGAGTATCCATGATGCGCTTCTGTAGGGAGATATTTTCAATCTCAGCACGGATCAAATCCTGGTCTTTCAGCTCAAGAATTTCGGTTTTGCCCTTGATCTGGATAGGCACACCGTTCTTATGCTTGATAATACCTTTGAATTCCTGGGCGTCAAAGTTCTTTAGGTCAAAATCATTTTCAAATCTATTCTGAAGGGATGTTCGGTACTTTTTGGGGAAGAGTTCCCAAACTTTGATCTGCTTCAGTTCGTCTTTATCGTAATTTACGAGCTCACGGAACGACTTATTGGCCATGACGATATTTCCTTGCTCGTCAACGTCAATGACCGTTCGTTTCGACTCTTCATGCAGATCATCAAATTCAACATTGGTATCGACCAGTACTTTTTCAGCACGCTTACGCTCGGTTATATCGTGCTGATAGGAGACCCAGTGTGTCAATTTGCCTTCTGAGTCGGTCAGCGGATGAATATCCCACTGGTTGACGAACTCGGTTCCGTCCTTTCTGTAATTGATAGCCTGACCAAAAAATGCCTGGCCTTCTCTAAGTTTGCGCTTCAACTTATCTAATATCGCACGATCAGTTTTTGGACCCTGCAAAATTCTGGGTGTTTTGCCAATAACTTCTTCACGGCTGTAACCTGTCATCTTGCAGAAACCGTCATTTACATAGACAATTTTAGGTCCCGGCTTCTCAAGATCAAGCTCCGTGATTAAAATCGAGTCATAATCGTTCTGAATGGCAGATTCCAACAGGTTTAGATGCTGCTGGTATTTCTCTTTTTCTTCCTCTACTTCATTAAACAGCTCTTTTAACTTTTTGTAGGCCTTCTCGTCTTTGCTGAGCTCTTGTAGATGTTTGTCGATATTAGATTGCATAATTAATTACATGATTACAATTTTCGTAAATATATAACTATCCCTATGTACTGGTCATCTCACGCAAACATGGAATGTCGTAAGTATCATTCCGGAAAAATCATTTTTTATTCGATTTCCGAAAAATTTATTAAATAATTGTTTTTTAATTACTTATAACACAAATATTGGTACAAATAGAAAAAGTCCGGATAAGTATCCGGACTTTTATTTTACTTATATGTGCCAGAACTACTTTAACAGCAGTTTTGAAATAGTATTAAGCTGCATATTAGAAGTCCCCTCATAGATTTTACCGATTTTTGAATCACGGTAAAACTTCTCAACAGGATACTCTTTCACGTAGCCATATCCGCCAAACAGGTCGATTGCCAATGAACTGACGCTTTCGGCAACTTCCGAAGAGTGATACTTGGCCATGGCTGCCTCTTTCAAAAAACTTTCACCATTCTCCTTCAGCCTTGCAGAATTGTAGACCAGCAGACGTGCGGTTTCAATATCGGTTGCCATCTTAGCCAGCTGAAATTGTACCCCCTGGAAGTCAGATACTGCCTGTCCGAACTGCTTGCGTTCCTGGGTATAAGCCAAGGCAGCGTCGAAAGCACCCTGCGCAATACCGATCATCTGTGCACCGATTCCAATTCGTCCTTCATTTAGTGTCTCAATGGCAACCTTGTACCCTTTACCGACTTCACCCAATACATTTTCTTTAGGTACGATGCAGTCTTCAAGTAAAATTTCACAGGTTGAGCTGGCACGAATGCCCATCTTATTCTCTTTCTTGGAAACCGAAAATCCTTCAAAATCGCGCTCTACGATAAACGCGGTAATTCCCTTATATCCTGCATCGGGATTCAGGTTTGCAAATACCAGGAATATGTCAGCCTCATTGGCATTGGTAATCCAGAGCTTGGCACCGTTTAGTTTGTAGTGGTCACCCTTATCTTCTGCCGTCGCTTTGAGGGCAAAAGCATCGCTCCCGGAACCGGCCTCGGAAAGACAGTAAGCTCCTACCTTCTTATTTGCAAGCTGAGGGAGATATTTCTGCTTGGTCTCTTCACTTCCCCAACGCAAAAATGCGTTATTAACCAGGGTATTTTGTACGTCCATGAAAACTGCTGCAGAAGCATCAACCTTTGAAATTTCTTCAATAGCAACGATAGACATGAAGAAGGTACCTCCTCCGCCTTGGTATTTTTCAGGCACTTCAATACCCATCAGACCCATGTCAAAAAACTGCTGCACTAGATCGGGATCCAGCTTAGCCTTCTCATCCATCTCCTGAACTTTAGGTTTGATTACGGTATTGGCAAAATCGGCGGCCGCCTCTTTTAGCATCTGCTCATCTTCGGTAAGTTTCGTCAAGGGAGGCATCATCTGTTCTACTTGTTCCATGCAATAGCTTGCTTTAAATTCGATGTTCTTTCAATTGAATACCGTCATCAATATAGGAAATCATAAGTATATTTTTAGCGTTCTTTTAGGAGGGTTTGAGAAGTAATCGATGTTCATGAACGGGTTAGTAAAGTAACAACAGCCTGTTTATTTTGATGTAGAAGAACTGCAGGGATCATCACGAAGACAAATGATTGATTCAATCCCTAAACAGATGTGTGATGTACCATACGAAAACGTGTAATTATTATTTTTATACTATTTGCGCGATAAAACCAGTATAAATAAATCACTATGACCGAACATAAGGACCACTTTTTTGATGAATTTCCACCTGTATCTACCGAAGAGTGGGAAAAAGTAATAAAAAAAGACCTTCGTGGAGCTGATTACAAAGAGAAGCTTAGGTGGGATACGGGTGAAGGTTTTGACATCCTACCCTTCTATCGAATAGAAGATATTGAAGAAGGTCGTCTCAAAACACCGATTCTGTCCGGCAACAAGAAAGAGAATAACAGCTGGTATATTTGCGCGCCCATTTTTGACAAGGAGGTAGAAGATGCCCGCGAGTCAATGCACCGTGCTCTGGAACGTGGTGCCGATGCCCTGGAGCTCACTTTTCAGATCAAAAGCACATCCGGAATGCTGGGCGGCGATATGGAAGGTACCTCGGTGCAGTCGCAGAACAGTTTTGAGAAGCTGTTTCGTGATGTAAATCTCTCGGCGACTACCCTCGTTTTTGACTCAGCCATGGCCACTCCCATTTATCTGGCAATGCTTCAAAACCTTGAACCAGAAGGAAAATCCGGGGAAGTTCTTTCAGCGATCTTCAGTTATGATCCATTTGTATACTTAGCCCGTAAAGGTCAGCTTCCAAAAAGAAAAGAGATTCTTGAAAATGAAATAACCGACCTGGTACATAGCATCGGCAACATGGGAAGTATCAAACCCTTGAGTGCAGATGGCAGGTTCTGGCATAATGCCGGGGGCACCATCGTTCAGGAACTGGGGCTTTCCTTGGCCGCAGCTTCTGAATACCTGGCGCTGCTAACCGATCGCGGCGTGGATTCTGATACCGCTGCCCGATCCATAAATTTTATGCTGGCTACAGGCTCAAAATATTTTCCTGAAATAGCAAAGTTTCGAACCCTGCGACTGTTATGGAAACAGCTTCTGCAAGCCTATGAAGCGGATGAAGAGATACCGGCCTACATCCATGCTGAAACATCCCTTTGGAATAAGACAGTATATGATCCTTATGTAAATATGTTGCGTTCCACAACGGAAGGCATGTCCGCTGCCATAGGAGGCATCGACTCCCTTACTGTTCATCCCTTTGACAGAATCTTTGAAAAACCTGATGATTTTTCCGAGCGCATTGCCCGTAACACACAGATCATTATGCAGGAGGAATCCTATTTTGATAAAGTCACCGATCCCGCTGCAGGTTCCTATTATATAGAGATGCTGACTGATAAAATTGCTGAAAAAGCATGGTCACTGTTTCAGGAAATTGAGCTGGAGGGCGGACTTTTGAAATCCCTGCAAAATGGAACGGTTCAGGTTGCTCTGGAGAATTCCAAGCAGCAACGCGATCGACAAATCGCTTCGAGGGGACGAGTGTTCGTAGGTACCAATAAGTACCCAAATGCCGGTGAAAAGGTGACCGAAGAGAAAGAGCTCAGCAATGAATTTGCTACGGTATCTTTGAAAAGCAATGATTACGACTTCACTTTGGATGAATCGGAAAAAGCGCTCATTGCATCCCTGCGCAAGGCATTGAGCGACGGAGCTGCTCTGGGCGATCTGGTTCCAAAGCTGTTCCAAGAAGACTGGAGCAAACAAAATTACCGAACCGTTCAGAAGTATCGCGGCAGCGAGGCTTTTGAGGAATTACGAATGGCAACAGAAAAGCAATCCGAAAGACCCAAGGTCCTCACCCTGCCACTTGGAAATAAAAAAATGCGTAAAGCGCGGTCTTCCTTTACCTCCAACTTTTTCGCCTGCGCCGGTTACGAAATTAAAGATCCTATAGGTTTTGAATCGGTAGATGAAGCTGTGGAAGCCGTTAGAGAACACGCACCCGATATAGCTGTAATTTGCAGCTCGGATGAGGGATACATACAGCTCGTCCCCGACCTTTGCAGTAAAATAAATCAACTGGATGAACAGCCCATCATGGTGCTTGCAGGATATCCTAAAGAAGAACTTGATCAATATCGGAAAGATGGCATTGAAGAGTTCATTCATGCCAAGAGTAATGTATTGGTAACCCTAAAAGATTTTCACAGCAGGCTGGGAATCAACGAACGCGAATAGGCACAATCAGGTGAATGCACAAACGCACATACAATAGCTGATTAATCTTATTCGAAACCTTGATAATTTATGAGACCTGATTTTTCTGAGATATCATATAAGTCGAAACTTTCTACCAACGGCCAAAGCCCAAATGGCAAGGTAGATGATACCTGGCAGACGCCCGAAAAAATCGGCGTCAAGCCGGTATTTACTGAATCGGATATTGCTGATTTGGAGCACCTGGATTATGCTGCCGGAATACCTCCCTACCTTCGAGGTCCCTACTCCACCATGTATGCCCTTCGGCCGTGGACTATCAGGCAATATGCCGGTTTCTCTACGGCGGAAGAATCCAATAAATTCTACCGCAAAGCTCTTGCTCAGGGTCAGAAAGGTCTTTCCGTTGCTTTTGACCTGGCTACCCACCGCGGATATGACTCAGACCATGACAGGGTTACAGGTGATGTAGGTAAAGCAGGTGTGGCCATCGATTCCATTCTCGACATGAAGGTGCTCTTTGACCAGATCCCTTTGGATGAGATGTCGGTTTCCATGACCATGAATGGGGCGGTGATTCCCATTATGGCTTTTTACATCGTAACCGCAGAAGAACAAGGGGTCTCACAGGAACAGCTGAGCGGTACCATTCAGAATGATATTCTAAAGGAATTCATGGTGCGCAATACCTATATATACCCACCTAAGCCTTCCATGCGTATCATCGGAGATATATTTGAGTACACGTCACAGCATATGCCCAAGTTTAATTCCATCAGCATCAGCGGTTATCATATGCAGGAAGCTGGGGCCACTTGCGATCTGGAGCTGGCCTATACCCTGGCCGACGGTCTCGAATACTTGCGTACCGGTATCGATGCCGGTCTGGATGTTGACGAATTTGCACCCCGTATTTCATTCTTCTGGGCTATAGGCATGAATCATTTTATGGAGATTGCCAAAATGCGCGCCGCCCGCATGCTATGGGCTAAAATTGTGAAGCGGTTTAATCCGGATAATCCGAAGTCCATGTCACTGCGCACTCATAGCCAAACATCGGGCTGGAGTCTGACCGAACAGGATCCCTACAATAATGTGGCAAGAACCACAATTGAAGCGATGGCCGCGGCCTTAGGACATACCCAGTCGCTGCACACCAATGCGCTAGATGAGGCTATAGCACTGCCTACGGACTTCTCGGCCCGCATTGCCCGAAACACTCAGATTTACCTTCAGGAAGAGACCGGCATTACCAAAGCAGTGGATCCCTGGGCCGGTTCCTATTATGTAGAATACCTCACTGATAAAATTGCCCGAAGGGCCTGGGAACTGATTGAGGAAGTTGAAGAGCTTGGTGGTATGGCCAAAGCCATTGAAACGGGACTGCCCAAAATGAGAATTGAAGAAGCAGCTGCCAAAAAGCAGGCACGTATAGATTCCGGTCAGGATACTATAGTCGGCATCAATAAATACCGACTTGACAAAGAAGACCCAATTGACATTCTTGAAGTGGACAATACCAAAGTGCGTAAGGCCCAGATCAAGCGACTGGAAAAGCTTCGCAGCGAGCGCAATGAAGATGACGTTCAGCAGGCCCTTAACCACATAACCGATGTTGCTAAATCCGGAAATGGCAACTTGCTTCAGGCAGCAGTTGATGCGGCCCGCAAGCGAGCGACCCTTGGTGAGATATCCGATGCCATGGAAAAAGAGTTCGGCCGGTACAAGGCAACCGTCAGATCAATATCAGGCGTGTATTCTTCAGAAATAGACCAGGATGACAATTTCAAAAAAGCCCGTGAGCTGGCAGATCAATTTGCCGAGCTGGAAGGTAGGAGACCGCGCATCATGGTGGCCAAGATGGGTCAGGATGGCCACGACCGTGGTGCCAAAGTGATCTCCACCAGTTTTGCCGACCTCGGCTTTGATGTGGATATCGGTCCGCTATTCCAAACACCCGAGGAGGCTGCCAGACAGGCTGTCGAAAACGATGTGCATATTCTTGGGGTATCCAGTCTGGCCGGCGGACATAAGACCCTTGTTCCAAAAGTCATTGAAGAGCTGGAAAACCTGGGAAGAGATGATATCATGGTTATAGTTGGGGGCGTGATACCGCAGCAGGATTATGAATTTTTATATGACCAGGGTGTGGTTGGCATCTTCGGCCCCGGTACGGTTATTTCGGAAGCCGCTCAAAAAATCCTGAACATTTTAATTGAGAGCCGGAAGAATAACCACTGAGGTATTTTGCGATAACTTATTTATATGAGTAAAAACAAGGAAGCAAATAACGACTCTTCTCTTTCGGTAAGCAAGGGAGTGGAGTCCGGCAATTCCATCAATCCCGATAGCCTGCAAAACTTCAGAGACCGGAACAAGAGCCTTACCCTCTCCGATTATGTTGACGGTATACGAAACGGGAATCGAACCATTCTAAGCCGGGCCATCACGCTAATCGAGAGCACCCGGAGCGAGCACCAGGATCTTGCACAGGAAATCATAGAACAATGCCTCCCCGAAACGGGAGAATCCATTCGCATCGGTATAACCGGTGTGCCGGGCGTTGGCAAGAGTACCTTTATTGAGACAATGGGTAACTACATTACCGGTAACGGAAGAAAGCTCGCAGTTCTCGCCATTGACCCAAGCAGTACAAAAACGCGGGGCAGTATCCTCGGTGACAAGACCCGCATGGAAACCCTGGCGAATAATCCCGACGCTTTTATCCGACCCTCTCCTACGGCAGGATCACTCGGTGGTGTAGCCCGCAAGACCCGGGAAACCATTTATCTCTGCGAAGCAGCCGGGTATGATACCATTTTCATTGAAACGGTAGGAGTCGGGCAATCGGAAACTGCTGTTCACTCCATGGTAGACTTTTTCCTGCTACTGATGCTGGCAGGTGCCGGTGACGAATTGCAGGGAATCAAGCGCGGTATCATGGAGATGGCAGATACCATTGCCATTAACAAAGTTGACGACAGTACCGACAAACACATACAGCAGGCCGTACGTGAATATAAGAACGCCTTGCATCTGTACCCTCCTTCAGAATCAGGCTGGGAACCGAAAGTTACCACCTGTTCGGCATTGAAAGGGACCGGCATTGAGGAGCTGTGGGAACTGATTCAGGATTACATCTCCGCCACCAATGAAAACGGTTATTTTGAGCGGCAACGAAACCGCCAAGCTAAGCACTGGATGTATGAGAGCATCAACAACCGCCTCCAGGATGCTTTTTATAATGATCCGAACGTTAAGCGTCAGCGAAAAAAGATCGAGCGGAAAGTGCTGGAGGGCACCATTAGTTCGTTCAAGGCTGCTCAAAAGCTCATTGACCTGTACAATAAGTAATTAACTTACAACCTGCCTCATTGAGTTAAATCACCCTCAGCACTACATTCCCGTCATCCGTCTCAATATTTATTTTGGCATTTCCCAGCGGCAGCGTGTAAATAGATAGATCATCATCAGACATGGTTTCTTCAAATTCACTGCTTGTGGAGATATCAGTATCATCATGGCGAATCACAAACTCTCCTCCGCCTCCTGCAATATTCAACAATAGATCACCGTCATCCGTACTAAACCGATAATTGCCTCCGTCAGCCAGAGAAGTGGTTAAGTCTACATCGCCGTCATCGGTGTCAATATGAACATCACTAAAATTGCCATTGAAAATTCTGGCGTCACCGTCATCCAGTTCAAGCTCGAGCGATCCATTACCGCCATCCATCAACAATTCCCCGTCATCCAGCTTTATTGAAAAGGCATCTCCGTTACACTCATTTAGCTCAACATCCGAATCATCGGCATCGATACCAATTGAGCCATCTATAGATGATATACGGTAGTTTTCATCATCTCCATTGAGTTTCAAGCTTACACCTCTGGGAGCCTCGATGGTAATTTCATACTCCTCACGTGAAGAACCCACTACGACCTTCGTACTATTTTCACGCTCTTTTTCGAAGATATTGAGGTTCCCGTTATCCTCTTCCACAATCATTTCAAACCCTTCTTTATTACCAAAGGACAAGCCTCTGACCCTCATCCGGTAATTTACCACTACTCTCACATCCTCTCGGTCGCTGCCGGTGATGGTTACATTGGCATCATCGCTGTCCAGATTGATTGTTCCATTCTCAGCTATAGCATATGTTTCATCCAAGTTAAACTCATCACTTTTTTGGGCTTCGGCTTTCAGTGTGAACAGAAAAACAATGGAGGTAACTAACAGTATGAAGCTATGTTTAAACATGGCAAAAATAAGTTTATTCAATGTGTTAAGGCATGTACTACGAAAGGGATGCAAAAAAGTTAGGCCAAAATATTAGCCGATTTTCATCTCTGCCTGGGTGGATGAAAAGCCCACCTCTTCGTCATCGATCTTCTGCTTGCCGAGGGTTTCTTCCATCTCTATACGAAGCTTTTGAATAGTCAGTCCACTGGTAAGCGAACCGTTTCGGGCTATAGAGATACGCCCGGTCTCTTCGGAAATAACCAGTACAAAGACATTGTTGGTTTCGGTGATACCCACTGCTGCACGGTGACGGGTACCGAATACGGTTGAAATGTTGGGATTCTGCGATATAGGTAAATAACAGCTTGCCGCCACGATCCGGTTGTTGCGAATAACTACGGCCCCGTCGTGAAGTGGGGTGTGCTTATTGAAAATGGTCTGCAGCAGTTCACTGTTTACCCGGGCATCCAGCTTGAATCCCACATCCACCAGATCCTGCAGCGAAGAGGTACGGGCAAAAACGATGAGTGCTCCTGTTTTGGAGTGTGACATGGCTCTCGCCGCGTCAATGACTTCATCAATAATACTCTCCGAACTGGAGCTGACAAAAAAGCGATCAAGATTGGTATTCTGACCCAGGCTGTAGAGTAGTTTACGTATTTCAGGCTGAAAGATGATGAATACCGCCAGTACCCCAACATCAAGTATGCGACGAAGTATGAAATTGATGGTGCTAAGACCCAACGCACTGACCACCGCGTTGATGATGATTATAAACACAAGTCCTACGGCCGCCTGAATGGCAAAGGTTCCCCGTATCCACCGGTAAAGGTAGAACAGCACCATGGCAATGATAAAGACCTCGATAAAGTCTTTAATGCCAAATTCTAAGAATCCAATGGGGATCACGGTAGCGTTGTTTAGGGTCTAAGGTAAATAGTGAGTTAGTGCTTAATAATTATTTCATGGGACGACGCTAGAAGTTAGACGTTGGAAGTTGGAAGTTGGAAGTTGGAAATTAGATAGCAAAACCAAAACAAACAGTAGATAACTTGCAAGATTCAAATCTCTATCATCCAACATCTAAATTCCAACCTCCAGCTTCTAATCTCCAGCCAATGCATTATAAACCAAAATCGAGTCATTTGCTTCTTTTACGTCATGAACACGGATAATTTTTGCTCCCTGCATCATAGCGTGATAATGAACGGCTACGGTTCCGGTGACGCGGTCATCAACCTCTCTGTTTCCGAGTATTCTTCCAATCATAGACTTACGGGATGCTCCTATCAGCAGGGGATATCCTAAATCAACAAATTCACGGAGCCTTTTCAAAATGGAGATATTGTGCTGCTGGGTCTTTCCAAAACCAATTCCCGGATCTAAAACAATTTTCTCAAGTCCGGCTTCTTCGGCTTTTTCGATCTGCTTGCTAAAAAAGGTTTTGATATCCTCAACCACATCATCATACGAGGGATCATCCTGCATGGTCTTGGGGTTACCCTGGGAGTGCATCAAAATGTAACCTGCCTGATAGCGAACACACAGTTCGGCAAATCGTGGCTCCTTCTGTAGCCCGCTGATGTCATTGACCAGGTGTACGCCCAGTTTAAGGGCCTCTTCCGCTACTCGGTACTTGGTGGTATCAATAGAAAATAGGGTATCAGGGAATCGGGCTATGGCCTCTCTAAGAACCGGAAGCACGCGCTGCAGCTCTTTGTCTTCTGTAACAGGGTCAGAACCCGGGCGCGTAGACTCACCTCCAACATCAATAATAGTGGCTCCCTGCGCAACCATCAGTCCGATACGCCCCAAAGCAGAGTCAAGCGCATTGTACTCACCTCCATCCGCAAAAGAGTCGGGGGTAACATTTAGAATCCCCATGACCTTCGGTGAAGAAAGGTCCAGTACCTTATCTCTGATCGTAATAATTTCAGGTATCGATTTCCTCAATTCAGGATAGGTGATTAAGTTATGAGGTGATTAGGTAAGGTAAAAAATAACTTAATCACATAATCACCTAATCATGCTCTATCAGTCCCAGTCTTCTTCAAGCAATTCGAATTTTTCTTCCACTTCAGCCCATTCGTCGGCATCGGGGCGGTCTTCTTTATGCTCGTTGATTACATAGGATGACCATTTTTCGGCAAGTCTCTCATTGAGTTCAATATAATGTTCCCACTCCATGGGTACTTCATCATCGGGATAAATAGCTTCAACGGGACATTCGGCAACGCAAGCGTCGCAGTCTATACATTCGAGCGGATCAATGGTGAGAAAGTTGGGACCTTCTCGAAAAGCATCAACAGGGCATACTGTTGCACAGTTAGTATATTTACAATTAATACATGGTTCGGTTACTACGTATGCCATTCGTCAGCTAATTCTGTTTTTTAATTTATTTTGGCCTAAATATCTCGGCTTAAAGGGATAGATGCAACGTTTTATTTATGGGATGTAATCGATTGCTTGTTCGTTAATATGGTATTTTTAAGACAATAGGCAGTCGACAACAAACCGCATCATGATTTTGTCTATCATTGAATGTCCTTACTATTATTTATTTCCCGAAATAAGCAACAAGACTTGGAATTCTTTTGGGCGTCCAAAAACACCCCGTGCCAGAGGCATCCCTATGGGAAAAACGCCAGGCAAGCATTCATCTTATATAGCTTGATAGTGCATAGAGAAATGCTAATACCTTTCAATTTAATCGGCATCAATTGGTTGAGGAATAGCATGGTTTTTCCATAGTACGTGAGAAATCACAAAAATCGCTCACACAGTGAGCACTGTTTTTGTGCACACGTACGGGTAAACCATGCCCGAAAGCAATTGCCGCCGAGAGCTTTTGTCTTACTTTTGGCGGCCAAAAGTAAGAACTCATTTCTATAAACAGTAAATATTAAGTTCACAATTATGAAACTAACGACGCTTACTTCAACATTACCTTTACACTATCTAAGGTTCCGTCATTGGGTGCCGGATTTGTACCCAGCAAATGATTCATCAGCTCATAGATATGAATATTACTGAATTCAGGTATGGTAACTCCAGATTTAAAAGCGGGACCTTTAGCTACAAAAAGAGCATGCATGGCCTTTGCCCTATTGTCATAGCCGTGGGTGGCAGCGGGCAAGTTGTTCATAAATCGCTCCTTGTAGCCCTCGTTCAGTATAGTATATCCCAGATCAGCTACCATTACAATATCGGGAACTCGCCTGTTATTCTTCAGATGGTATCGTTCGGGCAATTCATCTTTACGGTACACCCGGTAGTTCTCTTCATTCTCTTTTAGCAAGCGGTAAATTTCATCCGTCTTTCCTTCTTTGGGCTGTATCATAGTGGCAGGCGCCCATCGTATGCGCTCCACATCATCCAAATTGATTATGGAATCGAGCATGATGGTTTTTTCTGCCGAGAGGTCTACCATGCCATGGTCAGATACTACGATGACGTTCATGTTGCTCCAGTTGTTTGCGCGACGCAGGTTTTCCTTCAGGTAACCCAGGAGGCTGTCGGCCCTTTGGATGGCCAGATCCAGGGAGTCTGATTGAAGACCGTGATTATGGCCTTTACTGTCCACCAGTTCAAAATAGAGGGTGGCAAAATCAACCGCTTTATCGTCAGTATAAGTGAGCCACTTGACTACGGTATCAACCCGAGCCGTGTACGACATTCCTCCGTCGAATGGCTTCCAGAAGGTGGGACGCATATTCTGAACCGGGGCTTCCGAACCAACCCAGAACATGGTCCCGGCTCGCAATCCCTGCTTTTCAGCAGTATTCCAAATGGGTTCGCCCCCGTACCACTTCTTATTTTCAACGGCCTCCCGGTCTCTGATGCGGTACCACTCTTCAAATTCGGGGTCGTACATAGTGTTATCAATCAGGCCGGTGTTCTCCGTATAAAGGCCCGTAACGATAGAATAATGGTTGGGAAATGTCTTGGTTGGGAAAACAGGAATCAGGCCTTCAGATTTGACACCATTAGCTACCAGTGAATCAAAGTGTGGTGTGGATACACGGTTCAGGTAATCATAGCGAAATCCGTCAAAGGAAATAAGGAGTAGCTGGTTTTCCGGGGTTAAGGCACGATCATTACTTGTATTTGATTCCGTGCACCCTATCGCGCCTATTAGAAACAGGACAAAAAGCGTAGTGTATAATTTTCTATAAGACTTCATACTTCAGCATCTGATTTAGTTCGATATGAGTATAAAATAAAAAGGGCGGCTCTAAAAGCCGCCCTTTAAACTATACTATTTGATTAATAGAAATACTAGATATCAAATTTTATAGATGCATTCCATGTTCGACCGAAGCCGTACCAAACGAAGTTACGCTTGTTGATACCTTTCCAGGTTTCGTCTCCGGAAGAAGCATGAATATTGGAATTAGATTCCGCAATGTATGTTTTATCAAACAGGTTGTTAATGTTAACCCTTAGTGAAGCTGACTGACCTAAGAAGTCAAAAGTATAGCTTGAGCCAAGATCAACCAATCCATAAGATGGAAGCTCTAAAGCTCCTGGGTTATCCGGCTCGGTAAATGCATCGTCGGTAATGCTGTATTCAGCATAGAGGTTATCTATGTGTCGATAACCGGCATCAATACTCCAATCACCGAGACGGTAGTCGGCTCCAATGAAACCAACAAACTGAGCAGCATCGCCAATCTTAACACCATCGGTGTAAAGCGTAGCTGTACCAATCTGATTTTGGCTATCATCAAACAGAGTTGCACTAAAGTCATTGGTATACTTCCAATCACCTATAGACAACATACCTTCCAGCTTAAGCCTGTTTGTTGGGCGATAGGTCGTTTCAACCTCGATACCATTGTGCAGTTCATCTACATCATCAAACTGAGCGGTTCCGAAGGTTCCCTGTTCGTTCGGGAAACTAGACTCAATGAATCGGTTACCCCATACAGTAGAGTAGAGGTTAACGCTCACATCAAAATTATATGAGGTATAACCGTATCCTAACTCTATGGAAGTAATCAACTCATTTTGGAGATCCGGATTGATATCATTCTGGAATCCAGGGAATACTGCATCAAAGAGTGGCTGTCGGGAAATAATCCCGGCATTAGCAAAAACATTATGGTTGTCATTGATGTTATAGTTTGCACCACCTTTAACGTATCCGCCCAAGACATTTTTCTTGTCAGAGAGTGTGTTGTCGGGCTCATCGAAAAAGTCTTCTCTTTGGTACATTTGATTTGAGATACCACCCTGGATAACAGCTGTAAATTTATCGCCGCTGTCATACTCAATCATACCGTTAAAACCTTGCCAGTTTACAAAACCGATATTGTAATAGTCGATTTTGGGACCGGTCAGTCCGGTATCTTTAAAAGGAGATGCTTCAATGGCATTATCACTCTCAAGGATCATCCCGAGTGAATTTTGATTACCCCTAGAGCCACTACCTCCTGAGAAGTAGCCATCCAGACCCATCAAGTTATTGAGTACGCGGTAGTGATAACCTGTGTATTTCCGTAAATCAACTCCCAATGAGAAAGTAAACTTATCCACCTCTGCTTTCAGCTTGGAAATTCCGCCAATCCAGTTATGAGAGTTCATAGAGGCTCTTCGGACCATTACAGCATTATTTACACCGTTATCTCTGTATCCGTTTGAGCCAATAAGCTGTCCGTTATAGGCATCAAGTCCGCCCGTGTATGCCGATGTAGTTGAACGATTAACTTGTACAACATTGTCATAGTTAATGGTACCATCCGCATTTCGAGAAGCAGCTCCGTCTCCCTCTTCTAAATAATGCTCAGTAAGGTCTTCAATTCCTCCAAAAGGATAAAGATCGATATCAGAATTAAAGAAGTACTGTCCCCGAGGTCCGGTACCTCCGCCACGGCCGGCAGAACCATACAAGGAAGTTGCAAGAGAAACGTTCTCACTAATCTCCCAATCCCAGTTCAAGGTAGCAAGAGGTTTATTATAGAAGTTACGCTCCATGTTGAATTCGTCACCATTTAGCGTACCACCGTTTGTGTTCCATCGAGGATCAATTCCTTCATCTCCAAAGTTCTCAAAGTCACGAATGGAGACCCAATTATCACGCTGGTGGTGCCATTGACCTGCACCTAGTATAGAGAGGTTGAAAGAATGGTTATCATTCGGCTCATAACCAACAGCTCCGAAATATGTCCAGCCTTCACCACTGGTATTATAAACATACCCATTTCCAGCCCAGTAGCTCAAAAGAAAAGAACCAGACCAGCCATTTTCACCTTTACCTGTGTTAAATGAAGCTGACGTTTTGGTATAACCGTCATTTCCAACCAACTGAGAAACGGAACCGCCTCTCTCATTTTCGGATGTTTTGGTAAATATAGATACGGTTCCACCTACAGATGGTACAGCAAGATTAGATGCTCCCAAACCACGCTGAATCTGGATTCCGGATGCAACGTCGGTTAAGCCTTGCCAGTTAGACCAGTAAACCCAGCCATTCTCCATGTCATTAACAGGTTGACCATTGATCAGGAAAGCTGTATTGCTTTGATCAAAACCACGCAGAGAAATACGGGAATCACCGTAGCCACCACTCTGTTTCGTTGCATAAGCACCCGGAGTATCGTTCATGATCTCTGGAAACTCTTGATTACCCACTTTTTGGGAAATCTCAGTCGGAGAAATGGTAGAGACTGCAACAGGCGTTTGTCGAGCTCTTGCAATATCAATTACACTAGTCGATACTACAATAGTACCTAGTGTTCTTTCATCCGGTTCAAGGAATATTCGCATGTCGGGTTCGGCAGTAACCTCTTTTGAAAGATAACCGACAAATGATACAACAAGAATATCTCCTTCCTCCGCATCAATTGTAAAGGTTCCATTAGTCCCCGCAGATGTTCCCGTTTGGGTTCCTTTAATTATAATATTCGCCCCAGGTAATGGGTCGTTTGTTCCTGCTTCCATCACACGTCCGCTAATTTGTGCCGACGCTATGACCGGAAACATCATTAAAGCAATAAAGATGCTTATGTAACGTTTCATAATCGATAAGTTTTATTGGTTAGGTTAGTAATGATATATGAAGTAGCTGATCTTCTATTAGCGTGACAAATATATAGATTCTAAGGTTACCTAACTGTTAAGTCTTGATTACCTCATTCGTCTTGCTGATTAGTTTAGCCACATAATTTAATAAACGATACGCTATTAATGAATTAGCTTTTTGTAGATTAAATCAAGATTAGTCTGTGAAACCCCTACCTGGTAGAGCATGAAAATGAGTGTAAATACAAGCTGAAGTTTTAGCACACCGTTGTCGCTGTATTTTCGTGACGAGGTGAGCACCGCGTCTGAAAGTAGATCAAAAGAGAATTTCTTTTTTAGTCTTTTCATCAGTTCCTGATCCTCCATCACAATATGATCTTCCCTGAAACCGCCGATGGATGCAAAGGTTTCAGCTGACACAAACAGACTCTGATCTCCGAAGCGGAAAGCGTCAATATTGAAACGTGTGCACCAGGCATAAAAATCAAGCAGTGGGTGGTCGCGATCAAAAGAGAGTTGAAAACAACCCGCCTTGGCTCCGTTAGTAACCGACTTGAGGATGTTGGAATCAAAGTTTTTTGGCGGAATCGTGTCTGCATGTAGAAAATAGAGAATATCACCGGTGGCAACTTCGGCGCCGTAGTTCATCTGAACTGACCTGCCTTTGGCCGGGGAGGTTACCAAGCACGCTTCTGTTTCCTGCACCCTTTCAACTGTAGCATCCTCGCTCCCCCCGTCAACCACTATAATCTCTTTGATGTGACCGGCACTATGCCGACGGATTGAAGATATAGTTTCTTTTATGGTCTCTTCTTCATTATAAGCGGGGATGACAACACTGATCTTCATGACTCACTAAAGCTGTCTTTCGCTGACCGCCAGTCAGCTTCAATGTCGACATCATTGAGCTCGGGTAAGAATCCGATATCCAGATTTAATTCCTTTACGCTTTCCAGGGTTTGCTGAAACACCTTTTCTGTACTCCAACTGATACCTTCAAACAGTTCTTCATGATACCGTTTCATACCCAACAGATAGTAGCCGCCATCTACGGAAGGTCCCAGCACAAGGTTATGATCTTCCAGTTTTTTATAAGCCTGCTCCACTATTTCTGAAGTCAGTTCGGCACAATCGCTGCCTATGATCACTGCTTTTTGATAGTCGTTTTCAAAAGCTTCTTGAAATGATTGGCTCATACGCTCACCTAGATCTTCTCCCCGTTGCAGTTTAAATGTAAAACCGCTGGTTCCCCGGCTATTCTGCTCCGGGATATATCGCGAAAACCACAGCTCCCTGTCACATTCACAGTGCTCGGCAACCATTAGCGTATGATCCAGCAGTTTGTGATACACCTCGAGCGCTTTCTCATCCCCGAGAGATTCTGCCAAACGTGTCTTGACACGACCCTTCTCCGGATTTTTCGCAAATATGATTAACAATCGTTCTTCCGACATCCGTATTGTATTAGCACCAAATTTAAAAGATTAACTCTGCCCCCTTCTACCTTCTACCTTCTACCTTCTACCTTCTACCTTCTACCTTCTACCTTCTACCTTCTACCTTCTACCTTCTACCTTCTACGAAGTAAAACTAATTACTTTTAAATAAATGAAAATCAAGATCGAGCTCCTTTTACCCTCTCCCTTATACCTCAATCCCTAAGCAGTCGCCCCGCCACAGCTGCTGCCCGCACCGGCCGTACAGCCGAAACAGTGCTGATTGATCATAATTTCGCGATCATTCAGTGCTCCTAAATCAAAATCTTTGATGTGCGAGGGTGCCCCGTGATTGGTTCTCATCTCCAGCATTTGGTTAAAGTCGCAGTCGTACAGCGTACCGTCCCAACCTACAGAAATGGTATTGCGACACATCACCCCTTCGGCGGCAGATGGATTAAACGAGGTGACCAGTTTCTCCATGTACTCTTCGAGGTTGCCCGACATCAACAAGAAATTCAGATACCTGCTGATTGGCAAATTGGTAATGGTGAAAAGACTGTTGAAAACGATATCATGCTTTCTTTGAAGCTCGCGCTTGAACTCATTCTCCAGGTCTTCCTGATCACCGGGTAGATAGGCGCCATTGGGATTATATACTAGATTGAGAATCAGGTCGGTGTCCTCCTTTCCATACCCTATCTCATTGAGCATTTTCAGTGCTTCAATAGACTTATCATAGGTACCCTTCCCCCGTTGGCTGTCAGTGCGAAACTTGCTGTAAAAGGGCAGTGAACAGGTGACTTCCACCCCGAGTTTTGCAAAAAATTCTGGCAAAGCCCAGTACTTGGGAGTGGTAGTAAGGATGGTAAGATTGGAACGCACAATTACATGTTTGCCCATGGCAGTAACCTGCTCGACGAACCATTTAAAATGGGGATTCATTTCAGGTGCCCCGCCGGTCAAATCTACTGTCTCAATGTCAGTGCCCTTCAGAGCCTCAAGGCAATGCTCCAGCGTCTCACGGCTCATGACCTCATCCCTGTCGGGACCGGCATCTACATGGCAGTGCTTGCAGGTCATGTTACACATATAACCCACGTTAATCTGGAATATTTCGATTCCGGTCGGTCTGAGGGGGTAAAGATCTGCACCTTCCAGCTTCTCGCTAAATAAGGGCAGCTTCTTTAGTTTTTCAGTGTGATTGTTGATTACATCCAGTTGCACCTCCGGCCTGGACAAATCATGTTTTTGCGCCTTTAATGACTTCATAAAAGTTAGCTTACATGCTTAATTTTTTAACGTGATTCATCATCTGCGTTCCATGAACCAGAGATGCCCCTCCCCGTATCGCCGTTGCCACATGCACGGCTTCCATCATCTGCTCTTCACTGGATCCTTTTTCCAGACTATCGGTTGTGTAAGCGTCAATGCAATACGGGCATTGAATGGTGTGAGCCACAGCCAGTGCAATCAGCGACTTTTCTTTGGCGCTCAGAGCACCGTCTTCGAAAACGGCACCATAGTAGTCAAAAAATTTCTCAGCCAGCTCTTCCTGAAACTCGGAGACATCTCCGAACTTCTTTAAATCCTCGGGGTTGTAGTAAGTTTGATCCATAATAGTAAAACTTCCTTTATATTAGACTGTAGGTTTGATGTTGAACGCTTTAAAGATATTACGAAATAAAACTTCCCTCGGATTAATCATTCCAAAATATTATCGATATGGTCCGATGGAACTTATTGCCGCTGAATCGCTTTAAAAAATGTCGTAAATAATAACAACCAACAAAATTTATATGGACATAAAGAAGTTACTGCTAACTCTTGCGAGTATATTTTTCTTAGCTGCAACTCTGAATACGGCCCACGCCCAGCAATCCGAGAATAAAGTAGGTCTCGGACTGATGGTAGGTGAACCCACGGGAATCAGCTTTAAAGCATGGACGTCGGATAATACCGCTTTCGATGCCGGTTTAGCCTGGTCAGTCGGACGTTATGATGCCGTTAACCTTCATGCCGATTATCTGTGGCATCATTTTGGAGTATTTGGAGATGAAATTGAACGAGGTCAGCTGCCGGTCTATTATGGAATAGGCGGTAGAATTGTTTTCGCTGATGATTATCCTGATCCCGGTGATGAAAATGTTCTTCTAGGTGCGAGGGTACCCGTCGGAGTAAACTACCTGCTGGAGGAGAACCCCATTGGTTTCTTTTTGGAGGTTGCCCCGATCGTCAACATCATTCCCGAGACCGATTTTGATGTCGACGCCGCTCTTGGTGTGCGTTATTATTTTTAATTAGAATGATGAGTTATCTAAAAGCGGCGGTTCCATTTCGGAGCTGCCGCTTTTTTTATTTTGATGGACAGTATGGCAAGGTGCCCTTCTTCAAAAGATGCTAAGTCCATAATGGATGAGATCCCTCCGCTGACGGTCGGGATGACACCTAATGAAGGCTATTAGATTGGGTAAATAATGCCGGACCAAAAATTACTCGTTTCACTCAAACAGAATACACATCTGATCACTGACACAGTATCCTGTACACTGAAAAAGGGGTCCGGGGGGTATTGCGGGAAAGCTTATCATAAAGGCGTTGATTGTAGATGAACAATATCAAAAGGACAATTATAGCCAGAACAACATCTCAATACCCCCGGTGGGTTTTTGGTTCGTTTTTGGCCAGTCAAAAATGCACACAGATGCTCTTCGAAATAGTAAACTAAAGTGAAATCAATTGAGAATGAACAAGGCATTTGCTTCCGGAGCAGAGACCGGAAGCAGAAGAAATAGGTGTGAGATAAGACGCCGAAATCAGAAAAAGAGAATCAATGAATATAAAGGCAGCTTAAATAAAATAACCCTATATCCTTATCACCGCCCCCTCCTTGGCAAGTGATATCATATCGAAATGAGAGGCGTATTCGAGATGTATTTTCTCATCAAGTTTATATAAAAAAGCATCATCCGAATCAGGATCGTGATGCGTAACAATCATTTTCTTAACGCCGCTTCTAATTGCAAATTCAACGGCTTCTTCCCATGCCGAGTGGCCCCAACCAACTTTATCTTTATAGCTCTGCCGGTCAAATTGCCCGTCATGAATCAAGAGGTCGGCATCGGATAAGAACTCCTTGAACTTAGTATAGAAATAGGCATTTGTTTTTTCTGCAATAGGAGTCAGTTCATTATCCGGACAGAACACTATAGTTTTACCGGCGACATAAATTTTATAAATGGCCGTATTGATAGGATGATTGGCAAGCATGTACTCAATTTCATAATGCCCATAATCCTGGCGATCTTCTTTTTGAGTGATATACTCAATATTGGCGTCAATCATCTCCAATGTTACCGGAAAGAAAGTTTTCGTCAGGTGACCCGACAAAATCTCTTTACACCCCCCGTTGGCCTGCGAAGGCATGTGAATATCGAAGTGATTTTCCGGATTGTAGATGGGTTTAAAAAATGGAAAGCCCTGAATATGATCCCAGTGCGGGTGGGTTATGAATATTCGTCCACGCACCTTGTCCTTGCTCTCCAGAAGGTGGTTGCCAAGGTTCCTGATCCCCGTCCCGCTGTCCATGATGAGCAACTCATCGGTATCCGGTAAATGAATCTGTAGGCAGGTCGTATTTCCACCGAACTCCATGTTGTCCTTGTTGGCACATGGTGTCGAGCCCCTTACACCCCAGAATCTGAGGTCCAATTTACTATTTGGAGATGTATTACCCACGTATGGAATCTGCAGTGATACTTTAAATTAATCCGTAAAAAAAGCCTATTTTCAGAAAAACAAAAAGGGATGAGGTGAGAATTATAGAATATTAATTATCTCAGGCTTCATCTTTGATTTCTTCCATCTCGCGGGTGATGGATTCCAGTTTATCTTGTTTATCCTGCAGCTTCTCTTCGGCGTTTTCTATTTTTTGTTCAACTTCATCGAGTAGAGAGTTGCCTTTCTTGGAAGGCTTAAAATAGGTTTTCGTTTCCTGAAATTTGATCACTTCTTCTTCCAGTTGCCTGACTTCTTTCTGTATCTTTTTATACTCCTTACGCATGCTTTGAATCTTCGATCGGTCGTCGGAGTCAAGATCGGCTTTGGCCAATTCCTGATCGAATTTATCTCCAGACTTAGCCGCTCTGAAGCGATCGTAAATCACATCACAAGCTTCCCGGTACTGCTTCCAGATCTTGTTCTTCTTTTTAATGGGCACATATCCGGCGTCTTTAAATTTTGCCTGCAGTTTTTTGGCAATATTGACGGCTTCAATAGGATCTTCATGTTGCCCCAGCGCCTGTAACTCTTCCAGTATTTCCTTCTTCTCTTCAAGGTTATCCTTGCGCTCTTCCTTGACCTCCTTAAAATGCTCACGGCGTCGGTCATAGAATACGTCCATCGCGCCCTTGAACTTTTTCCAGATCTTGTTGGACTTTTTACGGGGTACCGGTCCGACCGCTTTCCACTTGTCCATAAGGCTCTGCATTTTCTTATGACCCTTATCCCAATCCGTGGTATCTTTTATGGCCTCCGCTTCCTCTATGAGCTCCAGCTTCTCCCGGTAATGCTGCTCTTCCTGCTCATGAAGCTTGTCTGAATTCTTGGACTTTCGTTCGTTGAAAGCATCGGTAGCCGCTTTGAAACGGTCCCAGAGTTTGTCTTCCAATCGCTGAGGCAGATTACCCACCTTTTTCCAGCGGCGGTGAAGCTTATTGATCTTGCGCGCCGCTTTGGCCAGGTCATCCTGCTCAAGTAATGTTTCGGCTTCTTCTATAATATTCTCTTTCTTGTCCCGGAACTTATCGACCTTGCTTTGGTGCTTCTTATCAAATTTGTACTTGTTATCGTAGTATAAATCCTGGGCATTTTTGTAACGCTGCCACACTTCGTTGGATTTCTCCTTTGGCACCCTTCCGATCTTTTTCCACTGCTTGGTAAGATCCTCGAATTGATCATCGATCTTCTTCCAGTCACTTGTAGTTTCATCGATCGAACCGGCCACATTCTCCATCTTATCAAGCACAATCAGCTTGATCATCAGATTATCTTCCTCTTTCTGACGTTTTTCTACAAGACGGTCTACCTTGTGATCGTTGAAGGTTGAGATGAGACGGTCAAATTTTTCGTCGAGGTCTTCTCCTTCCCCTTTTGGCAGCTGTCCGACGGAACCCCATTTATTTTTCAGGCTACCAACCTTGCCGGTTGCCGTCCACTGCTCATTTTCTACAATATCTCTTAGCTGACTGAGCAGTTTTTTCTTTCGCTCCAGATTTTCTTTTTTCTGCTCATTTAGCTTTTCGTAGTGCTCCTGTTTGCGTTTTTCAAACTCTTCAACTTTAGATGTGAATTTGCTGTAGAGTTTGCCAACCTCTTCCGTATCCAGATCAGGACCTTCACCCCACTTCCGGGAGAGATTATCAAGCTCCATGGTAACATAGGGCCAGTCATCCTGCTTGATCAGGCTATCGGTTTTTTGGAGGATATCCTTGTAAAATTCGATGGAATCTTCTGAGGACTCTTCATCCCCATTTCCATCGGTCTCTTCATCTTCTTTGGCAACAGATTCTGTTTTTTCAGCCTCAGAAGATTTGCTTTTACTACTGTTATCTGCCGTTGTCTCTTCCTTTTTTTCTTCAGCGGTCTCCGTATTTGCTGAGGTATCAGAAGTGGCTTCCTGTTCTTCCTCTTGCGGTGAATCCCCTCCACTTGTTGTTATATCAAGAGAGTTCA
The DNA here is from genome assembly GCF_011059145.1 of Halalkalibaculum roseum. Lineage (NCBI taxonomy): Bacteria > Pseudomonadati > Balneolota > Balneolia > Balneolales > Balneolaceae > Halalkalibaculum > Halalkalibaculum roseum. Next base: position 276,829 of record NZ_JAALLT010000004.1, read on the forward strand.
GCCTGTCAAACAATGCATCAAAATCACCGATAGCATCTTTATTTTTGAGCGCATCTTTCAAACTCTCAACTTCTTCTAACGACGGGCTCTCTTCTGCTACCAGTTGCTCAACCTCCTCTTCTAGCTTTGAAAAGGCTTCTTTTAATTCCTTCAGAGATGATTCCAGCTCACCTTCTTCAACCTCAGAAAGCTTTCTTTCTGAAAAGTGCAAACTTTCCTTTAGAAACAGTTCGTTTTTTTCGGTTAGAAATGAGTATTCATCCTCATAAATATATTGGGATGTCTTATTGCTTTCTTCCATAATTGTATTCACAAAACCCTCTTTGGGACACTTGGCAATTCAAATTTGCTATGAAACTTTTGCATAGCCATTCAGTTTAGCCAAGATAATATTTATACGCAACTTATTACAATGACCGCTTACCATTTTAATATTCATCCAAAAAGAAACGCCGACTGTTTAAAGCCGGCGTCTTGCTTTGCACATCAAAAATTTATTCGCGATTAATCAGCTTCCGTTCTGCTGAAATACGTGAACATCGCGTTGTGGATAAGGGATGTTGAGACCTTCCTCATCATACCGTTCCTTGATCCGCTTGGTGACATCAAACTTAAGGCCCCAGTAATTTTCCTTGGCAGTCCACGGTCTGACGATAATATTAACCGAACTGTCAGCCAGCTCAGAAACAGCAATTTGCGGTTCGGGATCCTTCAGTACACGTTCATCAGCTTCCAGTACTTCACGTGCAATCTGCATCGCTTTGTCCATATCATCATCATATCCGAAACCAAATACCATATCCACACGCCGGGTGTCGTTCTTGGCGTAGTTCATAATTTTGGTACCCCAAATATCGGAGTTGGGAATATACATAGCGATATTATCGAAGGTGTGCATCTTGGTTAGAACCAACCCGATTTCATCAATCACTCCTGAAGTCCCTGCTACTTCCACAGCATCACCTATTTTAAAAGGTCGCATTATCAATAACATGATTCCGGCGGCGATATCAGAGAGCGTACCCTGCCAGGCCAAACCTATAGCCAAACCTGCAGCACCTACTACGGCCAGCATACTGGCGGTTTGAACACCAAACTGCTGCAAGACAGCAATAATGACCACAACCATTACGACTACCTTGGCCGTCTTGGCAAAAATGGTTGTCAGCGTCTCATCCAGCTTTTCTGATTTTCGTCCTGCTTTTTTAATTCTTTTTTGTATCCAATTGGCCACAATCCATCCAACAAATAAAATAATGATGGCCCCTACCAGATCCAGCCCATATGTGATGATGAATGGCATGATCGTTTCCTGGATATTATTGAAATCTTCCATATGGCTAACCCCTCTTTTTGTTTTTTATTTACGTGCTATAAAATTAGAAGATTATAAGGCAGAATATTATTCTTTCAAAAGCTTTGATCCACACTGATTGCAATAGAGGGCATCAACATCATGATTCTCTTTGCCACAGGAAGGACACATCGGTGAAATCAGCTGACTTTTTAGGGTATTGGACATCTCATAGCTGACGATTCCGGTCGGTACGGCAATGATCCCGTAGCCCAATATCATGATAAGCGATGCCAATGCCTGCCCAAGACTTGTTTGGGGCGCAATGTCTCCAAATCCGACAGTGGTCAGTGTTACAATGGCCCAGTAGATGCTTCTCGGTATGCTCGTAAAACCATTTTCGGCCCCTTCAACTACATACAAGAGTGATCCTGCTATGACCACCAATGTCATCACAGCAAATAGAAATACGAATATTTTTCGGCGGCTTGCTTTCAGTGCTTCTTTTAAGAAATTGGCCTCGTTGATATACTGTACCAATTTAAGCACCCTAAAGATGCGAAGGATGCGCAGACTTCTTATAACCAACAAGTATCGACTGGCCGGTAAGAATAAACCGATGTAGGTAGGTATGATGGCAAGGAAGTCAACAATCCCGAAAAAACTGAAGATATAGCCGCGTTTGTTATCCACGCAGGCAATACGCAATACATATTCAATAGTAAATAAGATCGTAAAGAACCATTCTACGATATAAAGGTGACTGCCGTAATCCTGCCTGATGGATTGGACGCTGTCAAGCATAACTGCCAGAACACTCAAAATAATACTTGCGATAAGTACTACATCAAATAATTTACCGGCGGGAGTATCCGCTTCAAATATTATGGTATAAAGCTTCCTTCGCCATCCCTCCTCAGGTTTCTTCATAGTTTGATATCAGAATTCATAAAGTAATTGCCTCAAACAATTTTGTAGTAAAATAAAAAAAGGCGACACAACTGTGCCGCCTTTCTCAAAAGATCGATTACTGACTATTTCTCCTGCAAAATAGAGCGGATGTCAGAGAACCCTTTTTTAACGTCTGACCAGAGATCTTCGGCATCGTCTTTAATTTTTTCAAATGCCTCATCTCCGGATTCTTTAATTTTGTCAAGCTTTACTCTAAGTGTAGCTCTTTTTGCTTTGAGCTCATCAATACGCTTGTTGATGCGTGTCTTTGCTTCCTGTGACTGCTTTTCAGCTTTTTTCTGAAGCTCATCAAGCTGACTGTTCCATTCTTTTAATTGTGATTCCAGTTTTTCAATATACTCTTCTCTGCTAGCCATAATACTTGCGAGTTAAATTAGTATTGTTGAATAATCTTGAGCTAATAGGATCTACTTTCGTAGTTGTTTCCTACTTTAAATGGTTTCGAATAACTTATTCAAGATGACTTCTTAGCATCCAGGCGGTTTTGGAATGTACATGCAGGCGCTGGGTGAGAAGGTCGATTGTTGCTTCATCATCTGCTTCTTTAGCCGGATCCAGAGCTTTCCGAGCTGTTCGCAGAACTTGCTCGTTAGCGACAGCCAGTCTGCGCACCATTTCCATAGCTTTTGGCTTCTCGGTATCTTCTTCAATGGATGTTAACTGGTGGAACTCCTTGAAAGAACCAGGTGCCTTGTGGCCCAGTGCACGTATGCGCTCAGCAATTTCATCAATAGCATCAGCCAGTTCGGTATACTGTTCTTCGAACTGCTCATGCAGGGAGTGGAAATGCTCACCGGTAACATTCCAGTGAAAGTTATGTGTCTTCAGATACAGCATATAAGAATCAGCCAGTACCTTTGACAACTCATCCGCAATTTTTTTTCTATGCGTTTCGCTAATACCAATATTAATTTCTAAATCCATCACCGAATCTGTTGCGGTTGCCATAATGTTACCTCCGCTTTACTTGATTAATAATATTATTGTTCTACATCGCACTTTCGCCGGTATTTCTCCGACAGCTGTGTCGCTAGTTCACAAAAGAATCTCTTTATTTCTTCTATAATCATAAATCTGTTTATGTAATGTTCACACACAATTACATGTTAGCAGCTGAAAACATTCCTATATCTGTATAGAAAGATCTTATTGGAAATATAGACAGGGCAAACCCTACAAAGACCGCATGTCTCTCTCCCACCGATAATGGTCCACCAAGCGCAGCATATCGGCAGGCAGATCGGCGGTAAATTCAATTTCCTTGCCTGTGGCAGGATGTGTTATCGAAATCTTCCAGGCGTGAAGAGCCTGTCTTTTTATCAAGTTCTCTTTTTTCTCTTCAGGGGCATAATGCCTGTCACCTACCAGGCTGTGGCCGATAGCATTAAACTGTACCCTTATTTGGTTCTTTAATCCGGTGTCGAGATTGACCTGTACCAGGCTGGTAGAAAGAAATCGCTCCAATACTTTATAAGTCAGGCGCGCCGGCGTAGCATCAGGATCATCTTCATCAACTACGATATTTCTGAATCCCTCTTTTACCAGCTTGAGATAATGATTCAATTCACCGGAATCCGTCGACATGAGACCCCTGATAATGGCAAGATAAGATCGTTTGGGAAGGTGATTCTTGAATTGATAAAATAGATGATCATAGGCTTCTCCAGTTTTTGCAAATACCATAAGTCCGCTGGTGTAGCGGTCTATACGATGAGCGGTATTTGCATCGGTGTAGGCAGAATCCCGGAAACGCTCTTTCACAAGGTCCAGCATATTCATCACGCTGCTGTTCGGTATCGGTACCGCCAGCATGCCGGCCGGTTTGTCAATTACGAAGAGTTCATCGTCTTCATAGACAACAGAGAACCCGTATTCATCCTTTGCAGCCATATGAAACCGCAAGAAGGTAAGTTAGAGGGTCAAAAATTGTAAAGATGTGCTATGCTTCTATATCGTGTACTTCCTTAAGGATAGCTTTAGCATTGGCATCCTTATCCTGCATAACCCTGTGTTGCAGGTTCGTAATTATTTCTTGCTGAGCTTTTTCAAAAGCTTCTTCTTTGGCCTCTTTTTCAGTACCTGTTCTGATAAGATCGTAGATATCATCAGCCCTGACGATGCTGTAAAGCTTGTCATCGTTAAACGCATGAGATCGCAGCTCTTCGTACTCCTGAAATAACCGTGGAAAATCTTCACTGTCATCCGCTTTGGAAATAATTTCTACATCTCCCGGACCTTCTGCACTTAATGGGGTTTTACACAGGTAGAAAAAGTTATGCTTGTAATTCATAGACCAAACTTATTCGATTATTTGAATAATTTACGTTAACGATGTAATGTACATAAAATTTGAAAGATCTTCTTAATGCTAATTGCAATCTTTTCGGGAGTTACCAACCTGATCTGCAGGTAAGATCTTTTGGCAAACAACTATTTTATTTCAATTTCCTTGTTCGGTCAAATTGGTATCCGGTATTTTAACTGCAGACGGATAACAAATGAATATCATTTTTGGATAATGGTCATTTTAAATTTATCGACTGAAAAAAGTGTTGCCTATTGAAAATGCAGATTTTAGAAACTCGTAACTATTTTTATCCCAATATTTTGGCCATTTTAACGTGAAGTATGGAAGACTGGCTGAAAAAAACATTTAAAATTACCGACTGGATTTCTGAATATGACGGAATCCAGTTTTCCGGTGATCTTAAATCCGGCTTAACTACAGGCATGATGCTTATTCCCCAGGGAATGGCCTATGCGGTCATTGCGGGTATGCCACCGATTTACGGTCTGTATGCCGGTGTGATTCCCTTGTTGATGTACCCTCTCTTCGGCACTTCTAAGCAGCTTTCGGTGGGTCCGGTGGCCGTTGACATGCTGATCGTTGCTGCAGGTGTCAGTTTGATAAGCAATCCTGCTAATTCTGATTTTGTAGGACTGGTCATCCTGCTGACCATGATGACCGGGATATTGCAATTGCTCATGGGATCATTCAGGCTGGGGGCACTGTTCAATTTTTTCTCTCGGCCGGTGATCGCAGGCTTTACAATGGCGGCTCCCATTATCATTGCTTTCACCCAACTGCATAACCTACTGGGTATTCGCCTGCCTGACACTCAATTTATATTAGTGATAGCAGATGAGGTTATCAGACAGATCGACCAGATTGATATACCAACCTTCATATGGGGCGCTTCTGCCATTGCGGTTCTCTGGACCCTCAACCATCTGCTTCCAAGGCTGCCTGCGTCTGTTATTGTTTTAACCCTGGGCACATTAATAGCCTGGCTGGTTGATTTGGAAGAACAGAGTGTAGAAATTGTAGGCACCATACCCGAAGGTTTGCCTCCCATATCTATTCCCCAGCTGAGTTTCGAGAATATGCGAAGGCTGTTACCCACAGCTTTAACCCTCGCCCTCGTTCAGTTTATGAGTGTGGCCTCGCTGGGTAAAGCCTTTGCCAAAAGAAATAACTATCTAGTCGACTCCAATCATGAGCTGGTAGCCATTGGGGCATCCAATTTTATGGGAAGCTTATTCAGTTCTCTTCCGGTATCCGGCAGCTTTTCACGTTCTGCTGCTGCCGAACAAGCCGGGGCAAAGTCCCCGATGTCGAACGTAATCACTTCGGGTGTAGTGGTACTCACCCTGCTTTTCCTTACTCCCTTTTTCTACTTTCTGCCCATGCCTATCCTGGCTGCCATTATTATTGTGTCGGTGTTTGGACTGATAGATATCAAGGAGATAAAATTTTTATACAAGACTAAAAAGAGCGAGGGCGTCATTGCGACCTTCACGTTCTTTTGCACGCTTCTCATCGGTATACAGGAAGGCATTTTATTAGGTGTCGGGGCCTCCATGCTCACCATGTTGTTTAAGTACAGCAAACCCGCCGTTGCTGAACTCGGTGTAATACCCGGCACACGGCTATTCAAGAACCTGGATAGAAACCCCAAAGCCAAACGAATTGACGGCGTGCTCATCTTGCGGGTTGACGCCTCCTTTTCCTTCATCAACGCGGAATTCTTCCGGGACTTTATACTGGAGAAGAGCGAGCACCAGGACAAGAACACTCATTTTGTAATCATTGACGGAAGCAGTATAAACATGCTTGACACCACAGCCACCGATTCGCTGAAATCCATCATCAAGACCCTCAGAGGATGGGACATGGAGTTATACATCAGTGGTTTGAAGGGACCCGTCAGGGATGTAATCGAGAAATCGGGACTTAAAGAATTCCTGGGCCCCGACCACTATTGTGAAGATCCGCACGAAGCCGTTGAGCAGGTACTCGAAAAGATGGACCGAAGGGATGGCGGAAATCGCAGCAGAAAATACTATGAGATCAGCAACTGACTCTATTTGTCTTATAGCTTTTTTAGCAATTTCGGTATCATCATCCACTTGATTCGTGCCGTCCCCTCCTTTACCTGACTCCATTTCACCGCAGGGTGTTCCAGGCACACCAGTGCCGCGGTAGGCATGCGCAAGGTATAGCTTTTGCTATCGCTGCAAAGCAGACTGGCTGTTTCTTCCATTTTAGGATTATGGCCAACCAACATGATTGTTTCTGCACTCTCGGAAGCTTCCTGGATGGCCTCCAGGTAATCATAGGCAGAACCATAATAGAAGTCATCAGTCCATGATATGATTTCATCTTCCAATCCGGCCACTTCGCAAAACATGGTGGTAGTTTGACGGGCCCGTTTCGCCGTAGAAGAGAAAACATGATCCGGAAGGTAACCTGAATTACTGATAAAGGCTCCCATTCTGGGAGCATCCTTCTTTCCACGCTTGGCGAGGGGACGATCAAAATCATCCAGGCTGGAATCGTCCCAGGAAGATTTGGCATGTCGCAGGAGAAGTATGTGTTTCATCTGAATGCCTAATTTAAATAGCAGTTGAAAAATCAGGTTATTAATTCACTGATATCATAAGCAGCTATTATACAAATTAAATTGAATGGCTTCTCAATCAATTTGATTTTACTTCATCCAGATATCTTGCCTTAGGAATATTTCTTCTGAAGCGGAGCAGAGTAAGCAGAATTATCCATGCTGTATCAAGCCTCCACGCTTGATACATAGCGTTTATAAATTCCCAACTCACTTGATTCAAGCGTGGAGGCTTGAATCAGCCTTAAATCCCAATGGGCCTGTTATAATTTGCTAAATAGACTTGTCTTTTAAACTATTATCTCAAAATATACTTCGGCGCATACACCGTGAGCGTGGCACCCCGGGCAACCATAAAGAGCGTCAAGGCCAGCCAGATGGCATGGTTCCCAAAATAGGAAACTCCTAATGCATAGACCGGAAGAAAGATTAGGACTGTGGCTATAATCATCGAATTTCTCATCGGCTCTGTCGCGGTTGCACCGATAAAAATGCCGTCCCAGATATAGCAGAAGCTACTCACTGCCGGACCCGCGATGGTCCATCCCCAAAAGATCAGTGCCGTAGTTATCACATTCTGCTGATTGGTAAAAATAGAAAGAATGGATTCGTCAAATAACGCATATACCAGCGAGGCTGTAAAACCGATCCCTATTCCCCAAAAGAAGCAATGGGTTACCGCTGACTTCAATTTATCCTTTTCTCCAGAGCCTTTATAACGACCTATGAGGCTTTCCGCAGCAAAGGCAAAACCGTCGACCCCATACGACACGATCATCCAGAGCTGCAGAAGAATAGTGTTGGCTGCCAATATAACATTTCCGAATTCCGCTGATTTGGCCGTGAAAAATGAGAAGGTAAAGATCAAACAGAGGGTTCGGATAAAGATGTCACGATTGACACTGAAGAATTTTTTTAGCGGTTCCACTTCAAGAATTTTTTCCCGAACGTAGGCTTTCAGCCAGCTTTTGTACTTAACCATGAGCAAACCGATGGCCAATGCCAGCCCCACATACCGGGCTATCAATGTCCCCCAGGCAACCCCTGCAACATTCATGTTCAATGAATACACAAAAATTACATCCAGTATTATGTTTAATGTATTCAATACAACCGTTACGATCATAGGGTAACGGGCATTCTGCATACCCAGAAACCACCCGTTTATAGCATACAGTCCAAGAGTTGCCGGGGCAGTAAAGATTCGTATATCAAAATAAACTTTCGTAAAACGTTCCACTTCCGGCGTAGCCTCCACCAACCAGAAACTGATATCGGCAATCCAGGTCTGAAGCAGCAAAATCATAAAACTAAACACCCCGGCCACGAGCAATGCCCGAACCAGTGTCATCACACTTTCGGTTTTGTTTTGCTCGCCAAAAGCCTGGGCAGTAATTCCTGTTGTACCCATTCGAAGAAATCCGAAGCCCCAGAAGATGAAATTGAATATCATACCGCCAAGGGCAATGGCTCCGAGATAGTAGACCTCTTCCAGGTGTCCTACCAGTGCCGTGTCAACAGCTCCCAGCAGAGGTACAGAGAGATTGCTGATAATATTGGGGATGGCCAGTTTTAGGACTTTTTTATTCAAGAAGTGCAGCTGTTTGGGTTATGAAAGGCTTCTTCCATATTTTTGGGTTTTAAAATAAACATACCTCAGCGCAATGGAAATTAGTTATTGGAAGTCACGCTGGAACAAAGGCAATACCGGGTGGCATATGCAGCAGGTGTATCCCAACCTGCTTGCTTACTGGCCTGAGTTACAACTTGAAAGAGATGCAACGGTGCTGGTACCCTTATGCGGTAAAAGCCTGGACCTTCTCTGGCTGCAAAACCAGGGACACCGGGTCATCGGTGTTGATGTTTCACAAAATGCAGCAGAGCAATTTTTTAGAGAAAACGGGCTGGATTATCACACCTCCCCAAAAGCCTCCTTCACTGTTTATCAGGGCCAGGATATTTCAATTTGGTGCGGTGATTTTATGAAGCTGAAGCGATCATTTCTTCCTGAAATCAGCGCGGTTTACGACAAGGCCGCCCTGATTGCCTTGACCCAACAGCAGCGAAAACTATATGCAAAAAAAGTTATTGAAATGTGTGATAGGGATACCAAGATACTTCTCAACACATTTGAGTATGAACAGGAGGAAATGAACGGACCCCCATTCGCGGTGTTCCCTGAAGAACTGGAAGAACTCTATGGAAAGCATTTTACAATAAGCTTGCTTCACGAAGAGTCCATCTTTGAAGATCTGGTCAAATTTCACCGGCGCGGACTTTCATCCTACCTGATTGAAAAAGTCTACCAATTACAGCCAAAAAAGTGATTGTTGCCCATAGAGGCTTATTTCTCTATAGCTTTATTAATCGTAAAAATTTTAGATATAGTGTGATTATTAAGTATTAAATTCTTTAATTGGCACTTCGGAGATGGAGTTGCATGTCAATGGGTCGGAATGTATTTTCAAAATCCGAATTTCGCTAAATATTATTAATACACAATTATTGCAACATGAATGTTGAAAGACGAAACCAACTGTTAAGTATCGTTCTGGGGATAATCATTTTGGTTCTGGGATACTTTCTTTACCAATCCATAGTCGGACCATATCAGGAAGTTATCGAACGTCAGCAAATGACGGAGCGAGTACACCACCAGATGGAAACCATCCGTGATGTACTGGTAAGATTTGAACGAGAAACCGGTGACTTTCCCCCAACTGAAGGAGGTCTCGACACGCTGGTACAATATCTAAAGACCGATTCTGCAATGGTAGCAATGCGAGATTCCCTCTACCGAAACGAGATGGGGCAGCCGTACAATCCCGATTCACTTATCTACTCGGTTCGTCCTCCACACAGCAAATTCCAGTATACGTTGAACGATACCCTTCGTCCTCCCATCTATCTTCTTGAAGATCCTGATACGGATGACAAAATCGGCGACCTTGAACGAACTACTCTGCTTAACGCAGCCAGTTGGGAATAATGGAGAATGGATCAACTGAAACCAAGCCTCGGGCTTTGCTTCTTTGACAACCAGCTGTTTTACGCAGTTAATGATATTTACGATACAAAGAAGCTGGCCCGAATCGGTTCGGTCGACTTTAATTTCGATGTCACCCGTGCCATTTTAAGCGGTGACAAGGAGCTTTTTCCTGGCATCAGGGAGACCGTCCTGAAACTCAAGGAGCAGTACAGCATAAATCATATCAGGGTACTCTCCTTTCCCAGTAAAGAGTGCTGGACCACCCTCCCTAAACTGGTATATGACAGTTCTGATGAGCGGGAAGCCCATATCTCAATCATTATGAAGGGTGTAGACCGCAAGCAGATCCAGCCGACCTGGTACACGCTAAGCAACCAGGATTATAAGTTTTTGTTGCTGCGCAATACCGAAGCATTACGAGGTTTGGAAAAGCTGACACCTGATGCCTCAACCATTGAGCTGGTAAGTGAGTTTGAACTGGGTGAGCGGTGGATACGGCATTGCAATCCCGGGGGATCTTTTATGACGGTTTGCTGCTTCGATAACTGCATTTCCGTAAGCTCTTACATCCTGGGTAAACTGAGAGGAGCCACTTACCTGACCTTCGATGATGCTGAAGACCTTCCCTACCTCTGGATGCAGCACACCAAAGAACTCAGCTGGATGCAGGGCCTCCATGAAGAGATTCACGTATATGGAAGCCAGTCTTACCGGATCATAGATATATTACAGCCTTTCTGGGATGATGCCGGAAGCATTATCAAAATGGATACGCTTGACAAGATTAAAGTAGAGGCCGAAGAAGAAACCTATGGTTTCAACCTGGAGCTCGCATATCCCGCAGTAATGCTTGCGCTGGAGTCCAAGCCCTGAAAAGGAAAAGGTTCTTGAATTTTATTTTCCTTAAATCCTTATACCTTATACCTTTCCTGCGTTATTAAGTAAACCAAGAATTAGAAATCGATATGCGCATCATAACCGGTACGCTGAAAGGGCGCAGAATAAATATTCCAAAAAATCTGGATGTTCGTCCAACAACCGACCGAACCAAGGAGGGGCTCTTTTCAACCATAGAGTCGTGGAAATACATTCGCGACAGCCGTGTGCTCGACCTGTTTGCGGGCTCAGGCAGTCTGGGCATTGAAGCTATTTCAAGAGGTGCGGCGGAGGTACTTTTTGTAGATCAGGAACCTCGGAATATCAGTCACATTGAAAAACTTGCACAGGAATTCGAGGTCGGCGATCGGATCCGCACCGTTACCATGGATGTCAAGCAGTTTCTTCAGGGGCCGGCTGTTCCATACGACTTTATCTTTGCCGATCCCCCATACACCTATGGAGAACTCAATGAGATAGTCGATTCTATTTTCCAAAATAGCTGGCTGAAAGAGTCCGGCTGGCTGATTCTGGAACACAATACGCATTATGATTTCAGGGAACATAAATTTTCCCTGATGGAAAAGGAGTATGGCAAGACACTCATCAGTATTTTATCCCCGCAAGCCAGTAAAAATGACCAATCCTAATTTAGCCAAATAGCACATGGAAACTGTTGCACTCTATCCCGGATCTTTTGATCCCATTACTTACGGTCACCTTGACATAATGGAACGTGCTACCGAATTGTTTGATACGGTTATAGCAACTGTGGCTGTCAACAAGCGCAAAGAAGCTGTCTTTACCGGGGATGAACGGGAACAGTTGCTGCGAAAATGCCTGGAAGGAAAGGAATGGGCAAAAAAGGTAGAGGTAGAACAGTTTACAGGACTCCTTGTAGATTTTGCAAAGAAGAAAAATGCAAAGACGCTGGTGCGCGGAGTCAGGCAGATCTCCGATTTTGAGTACGAATTTCGGATGGCCCTCACCAATCGACGGCTGGCTCCGGAAGTCGATACCATCTTTCTCATGCCCAATGAACAGCTCACATTTATATCCGCTTCACTGGTTAAAGAGGTGGCCTATTGGGACGGTGACCTTTCTTCCTTCGTACCGGCTCATGTTGCCAAAGCCCTTCGAGAAAAATTCAAGGATAAGTAATCCCCGAGCGACCTGCCGGTCATGGATAATTGATAATTCGTATTGCGAGATCCTCGGAGATCTGCCTTCATAAACCGGTCTCTGTCGAGTTGATGAAATTGATCAACCGAATAGATAACCATAGCGCTTTTTACTATTTTCAGGACGTTCCAAAGCTCTTCATAACCAATTATTAGTTACATGATTTCAAAACGTGCACAGTCGGTAGCGCCTTCCGAAACGCTTAAAATTTCTGCTAAAGCCAAAGAGCTGAAGCGACAGGGAAAATCCATCGTCTCACTGAGTGCCGGAGAGCCGGATTTCAATACCCCGGAGCACGTTTGCAGTGCCGCCATCAAAGCTATTAAAGACGGTTTTCACGGTTATACCATGAATACGGGAACACCGGAGTTGCGGAATGCCATATCTAAGAAACTGAAAAGGGATAATGATCTGAATTATGATCCCTCGCAAATAATTTGCAGCAACGGTGCCAAGCAGTCGCTGGGATTCAGCATGCTGGCCCTGTTGGATCCGGGCGATGAAGCCATCATACCTGCACCTTACTGGGTTTCCTATCCGGAAATGGCCAAACTCGCCGGAGCGAAACCGGTTACAGTCCGCACTTCTTTTGATGCTAATTATAAGATGACACCTCAACAACTAGAAGAAGCTATTACCGAGCGAACGAAGGTGCTCGTACTGTGTTCGCCCTCCAATCCCACAGGAGCCTGCTACTCGCTTAAAGAGCTGAAAAAATTGGCCGAGGTGCTTCAGGATTATCCCGATATCTACATTATCTCTGATGAGATCTATGAATATATTGTTTTTGAGAATGAGCATGCCGGCATCTTGCAAGCTGCGCCGGACCTGGCCGACAGAACACTTCTTATTAACGGTTTTTCCAAAGGTTTTGCCATGACCGGGTGGCGACTTGGATATATGGCAGGTCCCCAGGACGTCGTGGACGCCGTCGCTAAGATCCAGAGCCAGGAGACATCGGCTCCTTCCTCAATTTCACAGAAAGCAGGGGAAGCCGCATATACAGGTGACCTGACTGCGGTCACATACATGAGAGAGCAGTTTAAGAAGCGCAGAGATTTCATCGTTGAAGAACTCGAGAGCATAGACGGACTTAAGTGTTTCAAACCATCAGGAGCATTCTACGTTTTTCCTGATATTTCCCATTATCTTGGGATGAAAACCCATCAAGGTGAAGAGATCAACAGCAGTACGGATTTATGCATGTATCTGATAGAAGAGCAGGGACTGGCAACCGTTCCCGGAGATGCTTTTGGTGAGCCTAACGGTATCCGGCTCAGTTATGCTTCATCGATGGACGAGCTTGAGGAAGCAATGATTCGTCTGAGAAAAGGATTATTGGAATTGGCCTAATACAGCGATTTCGAGCCTGTCAAAATTGACAGTGACTTCCCATTCTCTGATCTTTTTTGCAGAATAAACTATATCGGTATACTTTTTGCTTTTAGCGTACTGAACTGAAGAATAATTTAACAATATCATGCCTACATACGAGTATAAACGAAAAGACGGAACCACTTTCGAGATACGCCAGAGTATAAACGACGATGCATTAACCGAATGTCCTGAAACGGGGCAACCTGTAAAGCGCGTAATTACCGGTGGCGGAGGGGTGGTTTATAAAGGTGACGGGTGGTATGTCACAGATTATAAGGACACCGACCGAAAAGAGGCTGCCAAAAGAGAAAAAGAGCAGAGCAAGAATGGCAGTACTAAAGCTTCAAAAAAAGATGAAAAGAAGACGTCTGCCAAAAGTGAGAATACTGCCGGATAACCGGTTTTTTCTGAACCTATAAGATATCCGCTGTGCCTGAGGATCGTTCACAAAACTATGAAGAAGCCCTGGAGCAATTTGTCCTGCTTTGGGGGGAGATGGCATCGGCCTGGGGCATCAATAAAACTATGGCACAAATTCATGCACTGCTCTATGCAGAGGCTGAACCTCTGGATACCGATACCATTATGGAACGTTTGGATATCAGCCGCGGAAATGCCAACATGAACCTGCGAAACCTGGTGCAGTGGCAGCTGGCTCACAAGGTTCACTTTAAAGGTAAGCGAAAAGATTTTTACAGTGCCGAAAAAGACGTCTGGAATATCGTTTCAACAATAGTTCGCGAACGCCAACAACGGGAGGTGGCTCCCATCAGGCAGAATCTTGAGGAGTGCCTGGAAGTCTTTGAAGCGGGCAGTACCGAAAGCCCAAAAGAGAAGGAGTTTAAAGAACGTATAGAGAATTTTATACGGTTTCTGGAGATGTTCGAACGTTTCACCGAAGCCATGCTGCCATACATCAACAAGAAAAATCTTAAGTTCCTCAAGCAGCTGGTGAAAATTGCAGAGATGAAAGAATCTATCAAAGAGAGCATGACCAAAACGACTGAGAAACCATCCAAAGATGAGCGCTAAAACAACCCGGCAGATTGGCGATGAGGGAGAAGAGTTGGCTGTTTCTTACCTCGAATCCAAAGGATATATCATTCTCGACCGCAACTACTATTTTGAACGGGCAGAAGTAGATATCGTAGCCTACGATGAAACCTGTATCGTCTTTGTAGAAGTTAAGAAACGGACTACCGAAAAATTTGGGAAACCGGAAGAGTTCGTAACCAAATCAAAGATAGAAAACCTATATAAAGCAGCTGAGGCATGGATTTACGAACGTAAAATGGATACCGCCCCGGCCCGTTTTGATGTAATCGCCATCACACAGCAGCATAACGAAGCTCCCGATATCAAGCACTACGAAGACGCCTTTAGAAAGAGATAGGTTTTTCGGTGAGTGAGTTTCGGGCATTAGTGAATGAACCTGAACCTACTCCATACTGCTTCCGGTGCTCCGATCGGGTAGCACTACAACCCATTCATTCCGCAGCAGAGCAGCGGAATGAGGGATGCAAGTAACAACTTCTCTTCCTCAGTGATAAACACCCACTTCTTTAACCACAGTCTTAAAAAATTATGCTCAAAGCTAATGATAAGCAATCCGGGGTCCGGGGGTATTGCGGGAAAGTCGTTAGCAGAAGCTTCAGATGCATTAAAGCTGGATTTACCTAATGCCTTTAGTTAAAACAACATCTCAAGACCCCCGGTGGCTTTTTGGTTCGTTTTTGGCCATCCAAAAATGAACAATCTAATTACAGATAAGCCCCAACATTCACTTCCTCAGAATAAACAATGCTATGCTCTGGGAGCAATGAGTAGACCTCCCTGGCAATACATAGAGAGGCAAACAGCAATAACTTTTAAATGGCTTATTCGAGCGTCCACGCTCGGATCTTACAAAATGTATTTTGATAGCTTAATATGTTTCAAGCGTGGACGCTTGAAATAGCCTAATTGGAATTACTCAGCATACTTGGCTTCCAACTCTTCGTCCATGTAGCACAAATCTACCCATTCATTCCGCAGCAGAGCGGCGGAATGAGGGAATGGTAAGGTGAGAATTATTGACTGCTTCAAGACCCTCTCCCCCCTCTTTTCTGCTTCCGGTGCTCCGCTCGGAAGCAATTCACTACTCATTTCTCGAGAATAAACAACCGCTCCTCAAATTCAAGCCCAGAAAAATTAAAAGCCTCTTTAATCCACTCAGCCGTCTCCTTGCGATAGAAAATAACATGGGTCTCATCCTGTGCATAGTGCCAGCTCTCAAAGTCAATCTCATCCTCATACCTCAGCGTCATACAGTAGAGATGTCCCCCGGGCTTTAGCAACTCCCGGAGCAGACGAAACTCTTTGGCCGGATGGTGAAAATGCTCAACCACTTCGCTGGATATAATGAAATCATAATTGGTCAGAAATGCACCCGGGTTTCTTTCAAAATAAGGATCGTAGGTAGTAACCTCATAACCGGCATCACGAAGCAGTTTAGCCGCTACAGGTCCCGTACCGGAACCGTAATCCAGTCCGGTTTTCCCGGACTCATATTCCTTTTTCACCGCATCCACCAGTGGAGAGACAAAATTCTGGTACCTCGGATCATTCACATCATTGTCATGCGTTTCATAGCGATAGACCTCATCATCCCGATCAACATAGTAATCAGGATCCATGATCACAGCCCTGCAGGTTTGGCACTCATAAAAGTCCCGTTCTCGAACTCTGCCAAATGGACTCGCATTGTTACCGCAAAGAATACAGGATATGTGTTCTTTCATAATGTTTAGCTAAAAATATTCCCCGGGATTAGTTTTTAGAGATGACTTTCTTCACTCTGCCAACCTGTCCATCTTGCAACCGCACTTTTATGCCATGAGGATGTGTGGCACTGTTTGTAAGAATATCCTTCACCCTGCCCTCAGTAAGTTTCCCGCTCCGCTGGTCTTTTTTAAGCACGATAGCCACGTTCATACCGGTCTGAATATTCGATCTCCTGTTACCTTCATCCATAAGTGTTATACCTTTTACATCTTTTGCTTAATTGAGAGGATAAAACATAATCGAATACTGAATAACATAGTCTAAACCCTAACAACACAGAAATATTTAAAACGTAACGCATTTATCTGCAAGATTCTCAGAGGGCATTGCGATTATATAGAAAAATCCCCTATTTTCGTTTCAAAGTTACCATTTAAAAGCGGCTATTAACAGGTTCTACATGAATTTTCAGATCTTCAATCCTCTACGATGGCGCAAGTCATTCCTGATGCTCATATTGGGAGGATTTCTTTTCATCTGGTTCGCTTTTATCGACACCTACAGCCTTTGGACGCGCTATGATCTTAGCCAGCGCAAAGATGAACTGAAAGTGAAGACCGAACAACTGGAAGCTGAAACAGCGAGACTAAAACAGCAAATCGAGGATCTGAAAAACGACCCCGCTTTACTTGAGCGTATTGCCCGTGAGGAGTACGGCATGAAAAAAGAAGGGGAAACCGTTTACAAAATAAAGGTTGAAAAATAGCAGCAATCAGCCTCCCGACCTTATTAAATTATACTTTCTTCATTGCTTTCGCTGTTATAGATTTGAATGATCCAAAGCATTGCGGCTCTACCCGGTTCTCCTAACATTCCTTGATGATAGCAACTATTGCACATATAAGATGCGTATTGTCAACAGCCTTGGCTGTCTTTTTTATTTTAGGATTTTTTGTTTCGGTCGGTTACGCTCAAAACACGAATATACCTGATAGCCTTAGGTCCGGTCGAACAGGAGGCGGACAGCCCCAGGCCTCACAGTCCAGCGCACCTGAACAGGAAGGACAGGTTAACTTTCAAGCTTCTGATTCGCTTGTCTTTAATTTCAAGAAAAACCGCATTGCCACCCTGTTTGGCTCTGCCAAAGTGATCCACCAGTCGGGTGAGTTGACCTCGGGTAAAATTGCACTGAATCTGGACAGCAGCGTGGTACGGGCCGCAACCCAAACTCCGCAGGATACCCTTTCCCAGCCGGTGCTGTTACGAGATAGCGAACGCATCAGAAGCAAAAGTATCAGTTTTAACTACCAGACAGAGAAAGGTCGCTTTGAAGTAGCCAGGGTTGCTGTCGACCAGGGATATCTGACCGGAACCAAAGTTAAAAACCAGAGCCGACATGTGGTTTTCCTGGAAGATGCTATCTACTCAACCTGCGACCTCGACCACCCCCACTACTACATTAAAGCCGACCGCATGAAGGTGGTGAACCAGGAAAAGGTATTTTTTACCAATGCCAGGCTCTATATCCTGGATATCCCTTACCCGCTTGTCTTTCCTTTCGGTTATCTGCCGGGGAAAATAGACCAGAAACAGTCTGGCCTGCTGCAGCCGACCTATGTTTCCCAGAACCAGGCCACACGGGGTATCGGTGTTCAAAACCTGGGATGGTTCCAGTATTTCAATGACTACCTGGTAGGTCAAGCATCAGTGGATATTTTCACCAGCGGAACATTCTTCCTGGATACCAGCACCCGGTACAGCAATAGAGATAATTACAGCGGAAGTATACAGGTAGGTTATTCACGGGAGCGGGGACTGGAACCGACCGATCCGAATTTTACGATCAATACACAGAAGAGGATCAACATATCCCATAACCAGGACTTCTCGCCATATGCTAACATGTCTGCCAACATTAACCTGAGAACGGCCGATTTTAACAGACGAAATTCATTCGATATTGATGAACGCGCCGAAGTAAGTACCAGCTCAAGTATAAGTTACCGTTACAGGCATCCGGAGAACGTTTATAATTTCAGCATCTCTGCTCGCCAGAATCAAAACTTCAATAATAACACCACGCGGCTATCGGGCCCGGATGCCAACTTTAGCCTCAAACAGTTTTCTCCTTTTGAAAGCGACCGGCCCGGATCGGAGGGAGCAGCCTGGTATGAAAATATTTCCATCCGATACCAGAACAGCTTTCAGTCTGATTTCAGTTATCAGCCCATAGCAGCCGATTCAGCAGAAATCAACTGGTTTGAAGCACTGCTCGATCCTAGCAAATACCGGGAGGCTACCGGAGACAATGACCACTACAAGTACGGTTTCCGCCAGGAGGCCGATATAAGTTTTGGCAACCTGCTGCCCAGCCGATTTATAAACCTGAGTGCCAGCGGAGACTATACGGAGTACTGGTATCCCACTTCTATTCGTAGAAGCTTTAATGAGGAAACCAACCAGATAGAGACTCGCCAGGTACGCGGTTTTGAAGCCGCCCGTGAATTCTCTGCAGGCCTGAGCATGTCAACTACCGTTTATGGAATCGTAAACAGCAAAATCGGTAATCTTGAAGGATTCCGTCATACTCTCAGGCCCTCTCTCTCTTTCAGCTACAGCCCGGATTTCGGGAGTGATTTTTGGGGATATTACAGGGACGTTCAAACCGATTCTCTGGGTAACACGCGAAGCTACTCCATTTTTGAAAACGAGGTATTCAGAGGACCCGGAAGGGGTGAACAGCGCGCGCTGTCGTTCAATCTAAGCAATGTCTTCGAGGCCAAACAGGTGCGAAGGGATTCTACCGGAGAAAAGAAAGAGAATGTAATACGCCTGATTGACCGACTTGATTTCAATACGAGTTATAATTTTGCCGCTGACAGTCTGAACCTAAGCGATCTCAATGCCTCTTTCTCATCTCGCATCATCAAAGGGATCAACATCCGGGCAAATGCCCAATTTAACTTCTACCAGAGGGATTCCCTGGGTATTCGTTTCAACGATTTCCTTATTACGGATTCCAGGCAACTGGCAGAATTGACCAACTTCAGTGTAAGCGCCAGCTATAGTTTCAATTCACAAGGAGGCACCCGTGTGGACGATAGATACTATTTCCCCGCGAGTTATGACCCTTATGACCAGTCTATCTTTCACGAAATGGATTCTAATTTTAACAGGCGGCCTGTGCAGAGAACCAGTTCTCCCTTTTCGGTCTCCTTCAACTTCAGGTATAGCTGGAGATTGAATCCCAGGCCGAATAGTGAAAATAGTAAGTCAGCTACACTCAATGCCCGTAATATCCGTTTTCAACTTACACCCAAGTGGAGTTTCCAGACACAGCTGGGCTACGACTTTATTGATAAAGAATTAACGCCCTCGCAATTTTCACTTAGCCGAAGCCTGCATATGTGGAACCTTAGCTTCCAGATGAGTCCCTTCGGTGAGTTTCAATACTATGCTTTTGCTCTCCGACTTAACAGTGCACAGATACAAAGTATCTTCCAAAAACTGCCCCTGCTCAAGAACCTCGAACGTTCATCCAGCCCATCGGGAAGAAGACCGGTCGGTTTCTAGAGATAATTTAATTTTATAAAAAATTGAAGCCCAATTAATCTCCCGTGGATGTGAAGAAAGGGAAGTTAAATTTGAATTTTGCAGTTTGTTACCTGAAGATTGGCCTTTTACTCCCTGTTCTCCAGATATCGTACTACATATTTGCCCAACACATCAAATTCCAGGTTTACTCGGTCTCCCTCTTCCCTGTCCCGCATATTCGTATGTTCATAGGTATAGGGGATGATAGCAACCTTGAAGCGGTTGTCTTTTTCTGAAGCCACAGTAAGGCTGATTCCATCTATAGCAATACTTCCCCTCCCCACAATGAGGTCACGGTAGGATTCAGGATATTCAACACTAAAAAGCCAGTCCGTGCCCTCCTTTTCAATAGCTGTAATTTCACCAGTTGCATCTACATGGCCCTGTACAATGTGTCCGTCAATCAGCTGGTCGGGACGCATGGAACGCTCAAGATTAACTGAGTCACCTTCGACCAGGCTACCCATGTTGGTCTTCCGCAAAGTCTCTTCCACGCTCTGTACGGTAAAAGTACCGGTATTGCAGGCCGTCACAGTATGGCAAACACCATTGATACTGATACTTTGATCTACTTCAAGTCCTGAGGCCAGATCACAGGCAACAGTAAACTCTTTACCTCCGTCCAAATTTATGACGTTTTCTATCTTTCCTACCTCTTTTATGATTCCGGTAAACATCCTATTTGCTATTAAATTTTTAGAGTATTTCTTAAAACTGGTGTTTCCTGACCACTGTATAACCTACAAGTATCCGGTAAACAGCATGTCTTCATCGACCTGTTCCCAATTCGTATCCCTTAAGTTAAGAATTTCCTTCATACGATTGACACCCATTCCCATTACCGAACGGGTCCCTCCTCCCAGCATTTTGGGAGCTATAAAGCAAGCCACTTTATCCACTAAACGTTCTCGCAATAAAGCCGAGGCTAAATTTTGTCCGGCCTCTACTAAAATAGAAGTCACCCGGTGTTCGGACGCAAGCTTTTTGAGTCCTTCATTCAGATCGGTATGACCGTCTTTTTCCGGCAACAACAAAGTCGATCCGCGGAAATAGTCCGATTGAAGCATACTGAGCATCGGATCGGCTTCATTTTCAAACTTCTCTTTATTGTGCGTTAGGATGATGGTCTTTTCCTCATATTGATCGGTAAAGAGGTTGAGATCTTTGGGCAGCTCCAATTTTCCGTCGATGACAATGCGTCTGGGCTGACGTCCCTCAACATGACGTACGGTAAGGCGTGGATTATCGAGCAGAGCGGTGTTTCGTCCGACCATAACCGCATCATAGCGGCTGCGCCATTCGTGAACTCTCTTCCTGGAGGCTTCTCCGGTAATCCATTCCGAACTTCCATCGGGGGCAGCTATGTACCCGTCAAGTGTTTGGGCAATTTTAAGGGTAACAAACGGCCGGTTGTAATTTTCATAATGGAGAAAGAACTCATTCAGTTGCTCAGCTTCCTCCTTCAATAGACCGACATCCACTTGAATGTCGTTGTTTCTGAGCTTTTTAATCCCTTTGCCATTCACTTTTGCAGTAGGATCCTGCATGGCAACCACAACTCTCCTGATTGGCAAACCGGCCAGCATATCCGCGCATGGTGGTGTTTTACCCTCATGGGCACAGGGTTCCATGGTTACATATACGGTGGCATTCTTCAGCAGGGAGGTATCTTTGACCGACTCTACGGCATTGACCTCGGCATGCGCCTGACCGTAGCGTTCATGATAACCCTGGCCGATCTTATTCCCCTCGGAATCGACGATTACGCAACCAACCATGGGATTGGGTGAAACATAGCCTGCTCCCCGCTCTGCAATTTCAAGGGCGAGCTGCATCCATCTTCGATCGTTCTCGTTATAGGAATTATTTTCAGTCACGAGTGATGGTATAAATTAAATCTTTATTACCGGTTTTCATTGTATTTCCGGCATAAAACAAAAAAGGGCAAGAAGCATTCCTTCTTACCCTTTTGCTCATATCAAATAGCGATAATATCAGCCTCCGCGCAGCAATGTTGCTCGATAATCTTCAATATCGGCTTCTTCCTTCAGCTGCTCCATCCAAACTTGCGAGAAGGAAGCACTCTTCTGCTGTTGCAGTTGCTGCTGCAGCTGATTGCGTGTTGCAGCCGTCATCGCTTCAAGATTCGCATCAGTCCTGTTATCAATTTTTGCAACGAACACTGCATTGTCTCCGCTAATCGGTCCGGAGGTTTCTGACTCTTCCAGTCCAAAGATAGCACCAACTACACGTGGCTCACGTCCTGCTCCGGGAATTACAGAAGCGTTCATACTCAGGTTCTCGGCAGTGGAAACTTCTCTTCCCGAAGCCGATGCTATAGCTTCCAGGGTTTCATTGGAGGCCAAAAGATTATTGACCCGGTCAACAAGCTGCTCTTTACGCTTGCTATTGATGACTATCGTTTCAATCTGGCTTCTTACCTCCTCAAAAGGCCGGGTACCTTCGGGAGTAATCTCCGTCACTTTCAGTACCACAAACTGGTTGGAAAGTTCAATAGGACTGGAAATTTCTTCTTCACTGGCAGTCTCCAGAAAATTCATGATTTGTCGGCTCTGTCCGAGGCCTGCAATAAAGGGATTGCCTTTGGTAGCAAAGGCTTCTTTCACTTCAAATTCGCGACGTTCGGCCTCTTCCTCAAAACCGTCCTCTTCAGCAAAAAAGCTGAAATCATCGGCTTCTTCAGCCTTTTTATCCACAGTAGCAATCGGATCTGCGGTGATGTCGAATGTGAATACTACGAATTTCACTTCGTCCTGTCTCTCATCAAGCTTTTTAATGGAAAATACTTGTCCGTCTTGGGTTATAGCCTGACTTACTTCCCCATTTTCAAGGTCCAGGACCGGCTGGTACTTTTCATTTATCTCACTCTTTTTAACAAACTCGGCGCTGTAGGGAGTAGCCGACTGGTATCGAACAAGGAAAAGAGAATCGTTTTCAGTCTGTTCAAAATCGGATCGGAGATCCTGCATCTCTTTTTGTATCCTGGCCGTGTCCTCCTTAGTGGCTGTTTTATCAAAGCTTACATATTTAAAACGATAGGATTCCTGTCGCGTGTACTGCTCTTCATTATTATTGTAGTAAGAACGCAGATCAGAATCGGTAACATTTACCGCGCTGTCGGGTATCTCAGCAAAAGGAAAGCGTACAAAGGAAACATCAGCAAAAGTATTTCTTTTGATATATGCCTGCTCAACTTCATAGCT